>CAJXGK010000200.1 GCA_913053815.1 uncultured Rhodanobacteraceae bacterium | reverse complement strand
CGGACATCGATCCGGAATTGCGCGAGGCGGTAGAGGACGTGATTCTCAACCGCCGTGCGGATGCGGGCGATCGCCTGCTCGCGCTGGCCAAGCGTTTCGTGGGCGAGGCGGTTGGCGGCGGGCACGTGCGCGATCTCGCCTGGCGCGAAAAGCCCGTCGACGAGCGCATCAGCTACGCACTGGTGGAAGGCATTGCGGATTTCATTGAGGAGGACACGGAGGAAGCACGACAGGCAGCCACCCGGCCGCTCGATGTGATCGAAGGGCCGTTGATGGGCGGCATGAACCGGGTCGGCGATCTGTTCGGTGAGGGCAAAATGTTTTTGCCGCAGGTGGTCAAATCCGCGCGAGTGATGAAAAAGGCCGTGGCCTGGTTGCTGCCTTACATGGAGTCCGAGAAAGGGGGAGCGAAACGCGCCCGGGGCAGGATTCTGATGGCGACGGTAAAGGGCGACGTGCATGACATCGGCAAGAACATCGTTGGCGTGGTGCTGGCCTGCAACAACTACGAGGTGATCGATCTCGGCGTGATGGTCTCGGTTGCGAAAATACTGGAAGCGGCGCGCGAAAAGAAGGTGGACATCATCGGCGTGTCGGGCCTGATCACACCCTCGCTGGAGGAAATGGCACATGTTGCGGGCGAGATGAAACGTCTCGGGTTCAAGGTGCCGTTACTGATCGGTGGCGCGACGACTTCGCGCACGCACACAGCGGTCAAGGTGGCGCCCCAATACGATGGCGCGACGATCTATGTGAAGGATGCCTCGCGTGCCGTGGGAGTGGTCTCGAAATTGCTGGGTAGCGAATGCGAGCGCTATGTGAGCGGGATCGCAAAGGAATATGAAATCGTACGTGGGCATTATGCGGCCAAACAGCAGACGGATCGGTTGGTATCCCTGGCTGCCGCACGCGCCAACGCACCGCGTATTGCGTGGGCCGATTACGAACCGCCCAAGCCGCATGAGCCGGGCATTCGTGTGTTCCGGGATTTTTCGCTCGAAGACATTCGGCGTTACATCGACTGGACGCCGTTCTTTCACGTCTGGCAGGTACGCGGGAGCTATCCGAAGATACTCGACGATCCCGACAAGGGCGAGGTTGCACGTAAACTTTTCGATGAAGCGCAGGCGATACTGGAGCGCATGATCGAGGAACGCTGGGTTGAGGCACGCAGTGTGGTGGGCCTGTTCCCGGCGAACCGTATCGCCCCCGAAACGGTGGCGATCTATGCGGATGAGCGGCGCACAAGTGAATTGACGCGCTTGCATTTTTTGCGTCAGCAGCAGCACAAGCCGGCCGGGAAATTCAACTACAGTCTGGCCGACTTTGTCGCCCCCGTCGAGAGTGGGCGGGCGGATTGGATGGGTGCCTTTGCCGTCACTGCCGGACTGGGAACGGCCGAGCGGGCGCAGGCGTTCGTGGACGCCAACGACGACTACAGTGCCATCATGGTCAAGGCGTTGTCGGATCGTCTGGCCGAAGCCTTCGCTGAGCTGATGCACGCCAGGGTACGGCGCGAACTGTGGGGCTATGTGCCGGATGAAACGCTCGATAACGCGGCGTTTATCGCCGAGCGTTATCAGGGTATTCGTCCCGCACCGGGCTATCCCGCCTGCCCCGAGCACACAGAAAAGGCCAAGCTGTGGTCGCTCCTCGACGTCTCGGCACGTACCGGTATCGAGCTTACGGAAAGCTTTGCCATGTGGCCGGCGGCGGCGGTAAGCGGTTGGTATTTCTCGCATCCCGACTCCCGCTACTATGCGCTCGGCAAGATTGATCGCGAGCAGGTCGCCGACTATGCCGAACGCAAGGGCATGAGCCTGGAAGCAGCCGAACGCTGGCTCGCTCAGAACCTGGCCTACGATCCGGGAACAGAGCAGCCGTTGACAATGCGTGCTACCGGCACCGGTTAAGCAAGTGGGTCCCTTCTTCGTATAATGCGCTGTCTGCCGGCCTGGAGAACGGAGTGCTCGATCCCTCGGAAGTCAGAATAGGTGTCATCGGCCTCGGCTATGTGGGATTCCCGCTGGCCACAACTTTTGGTGCGGTATATCCCACGGTCGGTTTCGACAGCGATATAACCCGAATAGGGGAATTGCGCAGCGGTTTGGATCGTACGCGCCAGGTTTGGCCGGAGGAGCTCGCAGCGGCAAGGCAACTCCGCTTTACCGCCGATCCGGGCGACCTCCAGGGGGCCAATTTCTATGTAGTGGCCGTACCGACGCCGCTGGATGCCAACAAGGCGCCGGACCTGAATGCGCTACGCCGGGCCAGCAAAACCGTGGGTACGCTCATCGGCGCCGACGATGTAGTGGTTTTTGAATCCACGGTCTATCCGGGCGCGACCGAAGAAGTGTGCGTGCCGATTATCGAACAGATTTCCGGCTTGCGCTATAACCGGGATTTCTTTGCCGGCTACAGTCCGGAACGCATCAACCCCGGAGACCATGAGCGGCGGGTTACGGACATCGTCAAGGTGACTTCCGGGTCCACGCCGGAAGCCGCGGCGCTGGTGGATACCGTGTACGGACGCGTGATCCGGGCCGGCACCTACCGGGCTTCAAGCATCCGGGTGGCCGAAGCGGCCAAGGTGATCGAAAATACACAGCGGGCCGTCAACATCGCGCTGATCAATGAGCTGGCCATGATCTTTGGGCGCCTCGGGCTGGATACCCACGAGGTGTTGGCCGCGGCGGGCACCAAGTGGAATTTCATGCCGTTCAAGCCGGGCCTGGTCGGTGGGCACTGCATCGGCATCGATCCCTATTACCTGGCGCACAAGGCGATCGAAGTCGGGGCCGATTCCGAGATCATTCTCGCGGGGTGCCGCACCAATGACCGCATCGGGGCCTATGTGGCGGATCGGGTCAAGGCGCTATTGACGGTACGTGGCTTGCCGGCCGATACCCCCCGCGTGCTGGTGTTGGGTTTGACGTTCAAGGAAAACTGCCCGGACTTGCGCAATACCCGCGTGGTGGACATTGTTGCCCGGTTGCAGAGCCATGGAGCCAGGGTCGAGGTATGGGACCCGTGGGCCGATGCCGGTCAGGCCCGGCGCGAATATGGTCTGGAACTTCTGAACAAGCCTGAATGCGGCGTCTATGATGCCATCGTGCTGGCAGTTGCCCATCGCGAGTTTGCCGAATTGGGAGCGGAGGGGGTACGTGCCTTCGGCAAATCGGCGTGCGTGGTGTACGACGTCAAGGGCATGTTGCCGGCAGATGCCTGCGATGCCCGTCTGTAAGGATATGATGCATTCCGACCACGCGTGTTAATGTCTCTTTCGGGGATGGTGAAATCCCTCGCCTTTAGGCGAAGAGAAGGTATTAAGATGTCGCCATGCGACGTTATCGTTTAGGGGCGCATACGAAGACGGACTTGAAGGTTCATTTGGTATGGGTGCCGAAGTACAGGAAGCGGGTACTGACGGGTCAGGTAGCGGTTCGGGCCCGGGACTTATTGCGTCAGATAGCGATTGAGTATGAGTTGGAGGTAATTACGGGCAAGGTAGCGGCGGATCATGTGCATATGTTTATAGGCTACAGGCCGACGCAGAATATCAGCCAGATCATGCAATGGTTGAAGGGGATCAGTTCGCGGGTGTTGCTGCAGGAGAATGCCCATTTGAGGCGACAGTTTTGGGGGCGTCACTTTTGGGCTCGAGGCTATTTAGCGGTCAGTTCAGGCAACATCACAGACGAGCTGATTCAGCGTTACATAGAGGAACAGGAGGGTGAGCCGATAGTGGACGACAGTCGATTTCGAATCGACCCCTCATGAACCCCTCGCCTTATAGGCGAGGGGTGTTCAGTGTAATTTCTAATGCGAATTAGAATGAGTTCTATTCCGGCCGAATCAACCAACGCCGCCTCCGGGCGGCGTTTTCGTTTCCCGATCTCACGTAGGATGCGGTGAATCTTTAAACCGCATCGTTCGCCGAGTCAGAAAAGGCAACCACAGAGAGCACAGAGAAAATACGAAAAAATCATCACGCCTCGTATTCAATCTCAGCGAGCTCTGTGTACTCTGCGGTTAGCTCTTTTCTTACCGAGTCCCGAGTCGGCATGCGGTAGATGGTATCTAGAGCCTACTCAGAAACTCTAACGCATTGATATTACTATACTAATTTAGTATTTTAAGGTATAATGGTGCATGAGAAATGAGTTCAACCCCTGAAAAGGTGTGCACCGATGATTCGTTATCGCAGTAGCAAGCAACTTTCTTTGGCCGAATTTGACTGGCCCTTTCAAACCGCCCTGGATGGAAATAACCGCTGGGTGCGGATGAGTCGGTGCATTCCCTGGGACGAGCTGGCCGAGGGGTATTACCAAGGTTTGGCCGTCAAGCAAGGACGCCCCGCCAAGGACGCCCGTCTGGTCATCGGGGCGGTAATCATCAAGCACAAGCTGTGTTTATCGGATCAAGAGACGGTGGCCCAGATCCAGGAGAACCCCTACTTGCAATACTTCG
>CAJXGK010000199.1 GCA_913053815.1 uncultured Rhodanobacteraceae bacterium | reverse complement strand
TCGGCCACATCCAGACGGGAGAGAATCTTGATGCGCGCCGTGACCGCGTTCATTACCGTACCCGGCAACTCGAAAACCTTGTGCAATACTCCATCGATACGAAAGCGCATGTGTCCGGCTTCACGGCGTGGTTCCAGATGGATGTCCGAGGCCCGCTGTTCGAAGGCGTATTGCAACAGCCAGTCGACGATGTGCACAACATGGCGATCATCGGCACCAATTTCTCCGGTCTTGCCCAGTTCGACGAGTTGCTCAAAGTTCAACAGGGCGCTACTGGTGGCGCCGGCCTTAGAATCCAAGGCCAGTTGCACGGACCGTTGCACCCCGTAGAACTCGGCTAGATAGCGGTGGATATCAATCGGGTTGGCCACCACGATATGAATATCACGGTGCAATATTTGCGCGAGATCCTTGGCCCAGTGGGTAGCAAAGGGTTCGGCTGAAGCAAAAACTAGTTGTCGTGAACTGGCATCGACGGGAAGAATGTGATGTCTGCGCGCATAAGCGTGGCTGACTGTCCGGGTGACCAGCGTGACGTCGATCTTCATCGGATCGATCTTCAGATATTCTAGTCCGGCCTTATCAGCCAGCCATTGACTCAGTGCCTCCAGTCCCAGCGGTCGACCAGCTTGGCTGCGATCGGTAACTTTGGCCTTGGCGATACGTACCAAGGGGTGCAGATCCAAGGTATTGTGTCCACTGGGCGAGCGCTTACGAAGCTGCCGGGCGTCGGCGGCGCTGAGGCGACCGTCGAGCATCAATTCAGCCAGCACCTCCTCCAGGCCCAGCTGTCCACGCTGCCCAAGCGTGGGTGATTTTATCGTGGCAGCCATCTGCAGCCTCAATCCAGGTGCCCCGCTATACTAACGCGCTTTATAGGTTTGACTGGATGAGTAATGTCCGTTCCGAGTTTTCAGGACTTGATTCTGAGCCTGCAGCAGTATTGGGCAGAGCAGGGTTGCGTGATTCTGCAGCCGTTCGATATCGAAGTGGGTGCGGGGACTTTTCATCCGGCCACCTTTCTGCGAGCCCTGGGCCCCGAGCCGTGGGCGGCGGCCTATGTCCAGCCCTCGCGGCGACCCAGCGATGGTCGCTATGGGGACAATCCCAATCGTCTACAGCATTTTTATCAGTTCCAGGTGGTGATGAAGCCCAATCCGGAAGATATTCTTGATCGCTATCTGGGCTCTCTGAAAATCTTGGGAATTGACCCGCAGGTGCACGATTTGCGTTTTGTCGAAGACAACTGGGAGTCCCCCACCCTTGGTGCCTGGGGTCTGGGCTGGGAGGTCTGGTTGAATGGCATGGAGGTGACCCAGTTCACCTACTTTCAGCAGGCCGGCGGTCTGGAATGTCGACCGGTAACCGGTGAGATTACCTACGGCCTGGAACGTTTGGCCATGTACCTGCAGAATGTTGACAGCGTTTACGACATGGTCTGGGCTCAGGCGCCTCATGGGGTGGTGAGCTATGGTGACGTCTTTCATCAGAATGAAGTTGAACAAAGCGCCTACAATTTTGAATACGCCAATGTGAGCGAACTCTTGCACCGGTTCGATGCCTGCGAAGCCGAAGCGCAGCAACTCATAGGCCATCACCTATCCTTACCCGCTTACGAACAGACCTGTAAGGCCAGTCACGTGTTCAACCTGCTTGATGCGCGCCGGGCCATTTCAGTGACTGAGCGACAGCGCTACATTCTCAGAGTCCGTGCACTGGCTCGTAGTGTTGCCGAAACCTATCTGGCCGAACGTGAGCGCCTAGGCTTTCCCGGTCTTAAAACCCGACCTGCGCAAGGAGTGCCACCCCATGCATAAAGCCCAGGCACTGCTGGTCGAACTTGGCACTGAAGAACTGCCACCCCGAGCACTGGATGATCTTTCCAAAGCATTTGCCGAGGGCCTCGCTGATGGCTTGCGCAAACATGGCCTGGAGGGCGATTTTGATCAGCTTCGCCGGTTTGCCACGCCCCGTCGTTTAGCCGTATATATCCCGGCCGTAGCCACCATGCAGCCTGAGCAGACGCTGCAGCGCAGGGGCCCAGCGGTTCGGGCGGGGCTGGATGATGCCGGCCAGCCCACGCCGCCTTTGCTCGGTTTTGCGCGTTCTTGTGGGGTTGAGGTAGCCGACTTGCAACAGCTCGAAACCGCCAAGGGTGCCTGGTTTGTGTATCGCCGCGTACAGCCCGGCAAGTCGCTGGCGGAACTGTTGCCGGATATCGTCAGCAAGGCCCTAGCGAGTCTGCCGATTCCCAAGCCCATGCGTTGGGCTGCGCACGACTATACGTTTGTGCGCCCGGTGCATTGGCTGCTGATGCTGCATGGCGAGCAGCTTATTGAAGGGCAAGTACTGGGCTTGCGCAGTGCGCGGATTTCCCACGGGCATCGCTTCCATGCGAGCCAGGCCTTGCACATCACGGCTGCCGATACCTGGCTACAAGCCTTGCGCGAGGCTCGGGTACTGGCCGATCCACTGGAACGTCGCGAGCGTATTCGTAGCGAGGTGGCTCGGGTCGCGGCCGGGATCGGTGGCACTCCACAGCTATCCCAGGCCTTGCTCGATGAAATTGCCAATTTGACTGAATGGCCGGTGGCCGTGGCCTGCCGCTTTGATCGCGAGTTTCTGAGCGTGCCTCATGAAGCGCTGATTAGCACCATGGAGGCCAACCAAAAATTCCTGCCGGTGTTCGATGCAGCTGGGCAACTCAGTGAACATTTCATCGGCATTGCCAACATCAAGAGCCGCGATGAAGCCGAGGTACGTAAGGGCTACGAGCGGGTCATCCGGCCGCGTTTTGCCGATGCGCGATTCTTCTGGGATAAGGATCTGCAACAGCCGTTGGCGAGCCTCTGTGACGGTTTGCGTGAAGTCACCTATCAACGCGAGCTGGGCAGTCTGTGGGATAAGACTTTGCGGGTTACCGAACTGTCCCGGCTGATCGCCAACCGTAGCGGGGTCGATGCGGCGCAGGCCGTACAGGCCGCGTCTTTATCACGCTGTGATCTGCTCACTCGTATGGTCAATGAATTTCCGGAGTTGCAGGGGGTCGTCGGTCGGCGTATTGCTGAGCAACAGGGTGCAGACCCGGCCCTGGCCATGGCTCTGGACGAATTCTATGCACCGCGTCAAGCCGCCGCCGCTATTGCCGGCAGTGCTCTGGGCCGGGTGCTGGCCGTCGCCGACCGTGTTGATACGCTGGCGGGAATCTTTGCCATGGGTCTAAAACCCAGTGGTAACAAGGATCCCTACGCTTTGCGCCGGGCTGCCCTGGCCCTGGCACGAACCATGATCGAGGGGAATTTGGAATTGGATCTGCAGGGCTTGCTACGCGAAGCCCTGGAACAGATCCCTGATGCCGCCTTGGCGGTAGGCCTCAAAATGCGTAAACGCGGCCAGCCGAGCAACAGCCCATCGGCAGACGCTGGGGTCGACATCGGCGCGCGGCGCGCCCAGTTAGCGGAGCAACTGCGCGAGTTCATACTCGAACGCCTGCGTGGTTATTACCTCAATCAGGGCATACCGAGCGGAGTGTTTGAAGCCGTGGCCGCCGCCACACCCAGCAGCCTGTCCGATTTCGATTGCCGTATTCGCGCGCTGACCGCATTTCTGCAAAGGCCGGAGAGTCAGAACCTGGTCGCAGCCAACAAACGCGCCGCCAACCTTTTGCGTAAAGAAGGCGTAGTGCTCGCAGCTTTGCCTGAGGCAAGCACTCTGCATGAACCCGCCGAGCGGGAACTGGCCGCCGCGTTGCGGGTCACCGCCGAGCAATCCCGTGTGCTGGTCGAGGTCGGCAGCTATGGAGAGTCCCTAGCACTGATCGCTCAACTGGAAGCCCCCCTGGCCCGTTTCTTTGATGAAGTCATGGTGCTCGATGAGGATCCCGACAAGCGGGCGCGCCGTTTGGCGATGTTGCGACAACTGCAAGACCTGGCTTGCGAAATTGCCGACCTGTCCCGAATCTGATCGGTTTGATTGCAGGCTCCGTAAGTTGGGGGTGAAGTACGAACTCCAACAGATTGATCCCCCCACCTTGGCTATAGACGGTTCCCACGTGCTGTCATGTTTTTTCCAGGTTTTTATTTCGATACGGGCCACAAAGTTATCCGCGTCCCCGTGTATTCCACAGCAAGCCCACTCGTACACGGTACACAACACACAAGCGCCATGGAACCGCATCGCTTATCATGGCTTGCTTACGCTCGTCAGGCTCGGCGTGCAACGGGCCTTACTTTCGGGTGTCCGCAGTCCGGCCCTCATTCCGCCCAGATAACATCGTGGCCGCCTGTGCACATTGGCCTTCGACCAAGACCGCTTGTGCATTATGCGACCATACTTGCGGCAAGAATCCTCAGAAGATTCTGAGAGTGCGTACGTGTTGAGCGCCCGTTACTAGGAGTCTGTTGGATTTGGAAAGAATCTACTACGGCAGTGGAAAATCGGTCCATCTTTTCGCTCTTTATCGTTAAATAGAACCACTATTGG
>CAJXGK010000198.1 GCA_913053815.1 uncultured Rhodanobacteraceae bacterium | reverse complement strand
CCCGCCGATAGTCAACGCCCTCGACTTTTCATGGCATCTACACGACCGAACTGACTGAGAGGAGATCATAATGACAACCTATATTGATCTTGATGTACGGCCCCTATTACGTGACGGCGGTGAACCGTTTGAGCAGATCATGGCAGCGGTGGCGGCCTTGCAGCCGGATCAAGGCTTGCGTCTGTTCGCGACCTTTAAGCCGACCCCACTGCTGAATATGTTGGGTTCGCGCGGGTTTACCCATGAGGCCACAGAAATCGGTGGTGGCGACTGGGAGGTTTTGTTCAGTCCGGCCGTGACGGAGTCGGTGGCGGTAGCATCGGTAGCCGACGCCAATACTGACGTGGATACTGAGGAGTGGCCGGAGCCCTCGGTGAAGCTCGACAATCGTGATCTCGATCCACCCGAGCCAATGGTGCGTATCCTCGCGGCTCTTGAGTCGATGCCTACAGGTGAGGTGTTGTCGGCATTGTTGTGCCGTGAGCCGGTATTTTTACTACCCGAACTTAGCAAGCGTGGGCATCGCTGGCGTGGTGGCTTCGAGGCTGATGGTGCGACCTACTCCATTATGGTGCGAGTGGGGTCGAACCTTGAGAATCCGAAGTGAACACGCAGCGAGGTGATTTATTGGTTGCGAGAGTCGAGGAAGCACTGCGGCTAGTGATCGACCCGGAGCTCGGTTTCAACATCGTCGATCTCGGCCTGATATATGAGATTACCGCTGATGCCGCAGGTACGGTACATGTGCAAATGACCACAACGACTCAAGGCTGCCCCGCCACGGACTATCTGCAAGAGGGAGCACGCAACGCCGTCAGCCAGGTTTCAGAAATTGCCGCAGTGGAGGTCACCTTAACTTATGACCCACCTTGGACACCCCAAAAAATGAGTCCTGAAGCCAAGCGACACCTGGGTATGGATGAGGAGTGGGGCTAATGAGCGATAATCGGACGGGGGCAAACAGTATGTCTACCGGTACCCCAAGGCAGACGGTCGAGGACCTATCCAGGATCCTCATGGCCTGTCTGGAGACACTGGTTGCAGTGGGTGAAATTGAAGCGGCGTGCCGCTTCGCCGGCCGAGCCTGTGTGACGCTTCGACATGACGCCCCCCAAGCGGAGCAGCGCTTCAATACACTGTTGCACCGACTTACTCCACGACTTTCGTGGTAGTTGTGGTCCTCATATGTTGAGAGTGATGTGTCATGACCCATGTAGTTACCGATAACTGCATTCAATGCAAATACACCGATTGTGTCGAAGTTTGTCCCGTCGACTGTTTCCACGAAGGTCCCAATTTTCTGGTCATCGACCCCGAGGAGTGCATTGATTGCACGCTATGCATCGCCGAATGTCCGGCTGAGGCTATTTTTCCTGAGGCCGATGTACCGGCGGGACAAGAGCATTTTATCGCCATCAATGCGGAGCTCGCACCGAACTGGCCGGTTATCGATGCGATCATTCCGGCCCTTCCGGACGCCGACCAGCAGAATGGAATTCCCGACAAGCTACCTCTATTGGAGCGCTGAGATGAATACCCATAAGCAAAGCAGTATCCACGTGGATTCCGTCACCGGGCTGAAAAGGTCAGCGGCGGAAACCGTATGCTACGTAAGCTGGCAGGATTTACCATTGACTTGTCCGATGCCGGATAGCAGCCTGTGGAACGGCCATCCACGTGTTGCCCTACCCATTCATTTTAGCGGTCGCGAGCGCTGTCCGTATTGCGGCACACTGTACATTTTGCGCAATCTCGAACCCGGTGAGTTGATACCACATTTCACCAATCTACAGATTGAGCATCTCTATCGCCAAGCTGTGGCGCGAAGTGAACCCGTCGTAGAGACATGAGAGGCTCCTAAGTGCCGTATCCTCAGTAGTCGCTGAGAATAGCCACTCCCATCAGGCAATTATTCCATGTCCCGCAACGTGCCCACTCAAAAATCAGCAGATGGAAGCAAATACATCACCCAGGAAGGAATACGTGCTGTCAAGGGTGGTATTCGTCCGCATGCACACAGCAGCACCCCCGATGTTGCCCGCAAACCACCCTGGTTGCGTGTACGTCTTCCCTCGGGAGCCGGGTATCAAGCGGTACGTGACATCGTGCATAGACATCAATTGCATACAGTCTGTGCTGAATCGAAGTGCCCCAATATCGCCGAGTGCTGGGGCCGGGGCACCGCGACGTTGATGCTGATGGGTGAGGTCTGCACCCGGGCCTGCCGCTTTTGCTCAGTAAGTACGGGTAATCCACATGGCTGGCTGGATCCACTTGAGCCTCAGCATGTGGCAGAAGCCGTCGCCTTGATGAAGCTGAAATACGTGGTGTTGACCTCGGTCGATCGCGATGATCTGCCCGATGGCGGGGCTGCTCATTACGCGGCTTGCATCCGTGCCATCCATGCGCGGACCCCGGAGGTATCCATTGAGGCTTTAACACCGGACTTTACCGGTGATCAGGAGGCAATCGCTGCGGTACTGAATGCAGGCCTGGCCACCTATGCGCAGAATATCGAAACCGTAGCGCGCTTGACACGCCAGGTACGTGATCCACGCGCTGGCTACGAGCAGACTCTGCGGGTACTGGACTTTGCCAAGCGCCATGTACCGGCAACCCTGACCAAGACCAGTCTGATGCTGGGTCTTGGGGAAACCGATGTCGAGATTGAACACACCTTGGACGATATGCGTTCCGCGCAGGTGGATATCGTGGCTATGGGCCAGTATCTGCGACCATCCGGAAACCATTTGCCGGTAGAGCGCTTTGTGACTCCAGAGGAGTTTAGTCAATATCGTACCCTTGCTCTGGACAAGGGCTTTACAGAAGTTGTTGCCGGTCCGTTGGTACGCTCGAGCTATCGTGCTGAGCGAGTGTTGGAACGTAATAATGTCGGCTTGTGAGCTTATTGCAAGGTTTTTGCCTGAGTTTTATCGCCGCGGGTGAGTTCTATTTATCGCCGGGTAAAACCGGGTTGTGGACCGTTCATCCACTTCAAGAGATAGGTCGGTAGCGCGTACCTAAGGAGGGTGTTGAGGTGCTCGTAATCCTGGAAATAATGTAGCTTGTTTCCGGCTAGTGCTTAACCAGGTCAGCCCCGAATCACCGCGGCATCACGATACAGTCATAGTTCTGACTACAGATTGAGACCCCGTTGCCCACCCTTGACAGGAGAAAACCGTGAACCATTCTGTATACCCGCAAGCTACTCCGGAAATTGCTCGCAAGCGGCGTGAACTCGCCCCGGCAACCCTGGATGCCTTCAAGGCTTTCAGTGCCCAGGTATTTGCCGATGGGGCCCTGCCGGTCAAGACTAAACAGTTGATCGCCGTCGCCGTGGCTCACGTCACCCAATGCCCGTATTGCATCAACGGTCATACTGAAGCGGCCCTAAAACAGGGCGCCAGTGAGCAGGAAATCATGGAGGCGATCTGGGTGGCTGCAGAAATGCGTGCCGGGGGAGCCTATGCGCACTCTACCCTGGCACTCGATACCATGACTCATAGCCACTCAACTACGTCGCCTTGACATTTAGCGGGATCGTAATCATGTCAGTATGTAATGCCGTATGTCTGTCTCGACGCAAACAGCGATACCCCAGCGTTCACGAGGGAGAAGGCCATGCAATGGGACTACGGTACGACAAGTCATCCGGAAGAAGGGCGCAATGAAAAAACGTATCGATTACCCCAAGGCCGCGCCTGCTGTGTTCCAGGCCATGCTGGGGCTGGAAGCCGGAGTGCGGCGATCGACATTGGAGCCCGCCCTGATTGAATTGGTAAAAATACGGGCTTCGCAGATCAATGGCTGTGCGTATTGTCTGGACATGCACAGTAAGGATGCCCGGGCTGCAGGGGAAACGGAACAGCGTTTGTACCTACTTTCGACCTGGCGTGAAGCTCCATTCTATTCGGAGCGCGAGCGCGCTGCGCTAAGCTGGGCTGAGGCGGTTACCCAGGTCGCCAAGAACGGTTTACCGGATGCGCTGTATGCTGAGGTGCGGGTGCAGTTTGCTGAACGGGAGTTAGTTGAACTGACTCTGGCGATCATTGCCATCAACGGTTGGAACCGTTTGGCAATCGCTTTTCGAACGGGGGTGGGAAGCTACCAAGCAAAACCGTCCGCATAACCTCAAATCGACAGCGCGGGCTGCGTGGATCAATGACTGCCTTGATGATATGACGCGGCCGTCCGAATACGTAATAAAGCCACTCTAGGCGGCTGGAATCGGTCTCGCCTGCCGACCGCTCAGGTCCATTCCGAGCCCCGGCCGAGCACGAAGGCGCTGGTTGCCGGATGGCTGTGGAGGTGTTCATAGTGTCATCAGTCCATACCTCGGGAGGTAGAAAAATGGATCAGCCGAATAGCCAGGGGCTGTACGACCCTGGTCATGAACATGATGCTTGTGGAGTGGGTTTCATTGTCCACATCAAGGGTCATAAAAGTCACGCCATCATTCAGCAGGGTCTATTGATCCTGCGTAATCTGGATCACCGTGGTGCGGTGGGGGCCGATCCACTGATG
>CAJXGK010000197.1 GCA_913053815.1 uncultured Rhodanobacteraceae bacterium | reverse complement strand
CCCCGTACGTTAGCATTACGCTTCAAGCCGAAAAATGGTATGCAAGTTCTACTCCGGGCTCACGCCAGCGTGTATGAACCACGTGGCGAGTTCCAGCTAATTGTCGAACACATGGAGGAAGCCGGCGCCGGGGCGCTAGCTCGGGCATTTGAGCAATGCAAAGCACGGCTTGCCGCCGAAGGGCTCTTTGATGCGGCCCGAAAAAAATCACTGCCGCGTTTTGCCCGCCGTATCGGAATACTGACCTCCCCCAGCGGCGCGGTGATCCGTGACATGATCAACGTGTTGTCGCGACGTTTTCCACTACTCGAAGTCGAACTGCTTCCGGTTCCCGTACAAGGAATCGGTGCCGCTGCTGAGATCAGCCAACAGCTCGGTATCGCCGATGCCGGTCAACGCTATGACATTCTGATCCTGGCTCGAGGTGGCGGCTCCGCCGAAGATCTGGCCCCATTCAACGACGAGATGCTGGCCCGGGCCATTGCCGCCTGCACCACGCCGGTGGTATCGGCAATCGGCCACGAAACCGATTTTAGTATTGCCGATTTCGTGGCGGATCTTCGCGCTCCAACGCCCTCTGCCGCCGCCGAATTAGTCACCCCTGACCAGTCTGTATTACAAGCCCATCTGCTCCACCATCAGCAGGGGCTGCTCCGCTGGGTGCAGCGCCATCTGCAGAATGTCGCGCAACACCTCGATTACCTACAGACCCGCTTACAGGCTCAGCATCCCCAGGCCCAACTGAATCTCGATCACGAACACCTGCGGATACTGCACCGCCAACTGCAGCAGATCCTAGCCAAACAACAGCGCGAGCGCACTCATCGCCTGAGCCAGGCATGGGTGCGTATTCAGGGACTGGATCCGTATCGGCAGCTTGGCTTGCACAAGCAGGCGCTTGAAACATTGCAGCGCCGCCTGCAACGGGCCTGGAAACAGCGTACCGAACGAGCTCGTTCGGCTCTACTACAAGGTTTTCGAACCCTGCAAGCCGTCGGACCACAAGCGACACTGCAGCGCGGCTATGCGATTCTTCTTGACACTCAAGGACACGTTATCCGTTCGGTGGCTACGCTTGAGCCCGGTCAGAAACTTGAAGCCCAACTTGCAGATGGCCGACTGAAGCTCGAAATCATCGAATAACCTGAATAGGGTATTGAGAGTTCTATTCCTGTTGCCCAGAACGTCCTGTAGGGTGTCATTCCATGCCCCACTCGGTTAGTCGAGGAGGGCCGCAAGGTACTTTTCACCCCTACCCGCGCCCGGTTATCCCGGCCGGACGCATCTAGCACGGTCCATAGACCGTAAGGAATGTCCGTGAAAGCATCTGATTTGTTTGTTAAGGCATTGGAGGCCGAGGGGGTGAAGTGCATCTTCGGGGTACCCGGTGAAGAAAACCTCGATGTGGTCGAGTCATTACGCAACTCATCCATTCGGCTGGTCGTGACCCGCCACGAGCAGGCCGCAGGGTTCATGGCGGCCACCTGGGGACGACTGACCGGCGAAGCCGGAGTGGCTATGGCCACTCTCGGCCCCGGTGCCACCAATCTAGTCACCGCCGCCGCTTATGCCCAGCTCGGGGCCATGCCGATGCTGATGATTACCGGACAGAAACCGATCCGGATGCACAAGCAGGGCCTGTTTCAGCTGGTCGATGTGGTCGACATGATGCATTCACTGACTAAGTACACCCAGCAGATTGTGTCTGCAGAAAGCATCCCCGCACGCATTCGCGAAGCCTTTCGGCAGGCCGAGGAAGAGCGACCGGGGGCGGTCCATCTCGAACTCCCCGAGGATGTGGCCCGCGACCGTATCGAAAACCCTATCATGCTGCCGACGGAATATGCCCGCCGCCCTACCGCTGACGAGACCGCACTCAAGCAAGCTGTACAGGCCATCCATGATTCGCAACACCCACTATTGATGCTGGGTGCCGGGGCCAACCGCCAACGTACCGCGCAGGCCCTGCGCAACCTAGTCGACAAGCTACACATCCCCTTCTTTACTACGCAAATGGGTAAGGGGGTCATTGACGAGAACCATCCCCTATGGCTTGGCAACGCCACCTTATCTGCCGGCGACTTCGTACACCGGGCCATCGATGCCGCCGATACGATCATCAATGTCGGCCATGATGTCGTCGAAAAGCCCCCTTTCTTCATGCACCGGGGTCGTCGCATCGTCATCCACATCAATTTTTCCTCCGCCCAGGTCGATTCGGTATACTTCCCACAGATCGAGGTGGTGGGTGACATTGCCAATACTATCAAACGCCTAACGCAGGAACTCGAAGCCCCGTCACACTGGGATTTCAGCTTCTTCGACCGGGTCCGTGATGCTTTTCACGTACAGTTGCGAGAACATGCTGAGGATCCACGATTCCCCATGCACCCGGCACGGATTGTCGATGACACCCGCAAAGTCATGCCCGATGACGGCATGCTGTGTCTTGACAACGGCATGTACAAGATCTGGTATGCCCGCTATTACCTTGCCAAATTGCCGAATACCGTCCTACTGGACAATGCCCTAGCCTCGATGGGTGCCGGCCTGCCTTCGGCGATGGCCGCCAAAATGGTTCATCCTGAGCGCCGGGTTCTGGCTATCTGTGGTGATGGCGGTTTCATGATGAACGCTCAGGAGCTGGAAACCGCCGTCCGTTTACAGCTCGACCTGGTCATCCTGCTGCTGCATGACGATGGCTACGGGATGATCCGCTGGAAACAAGCGGAAATGGGGTTTCCTGAATACGGCATGGCCTTCGGCAACCCCGATTTCGTCGCCTTTGCCGAGGCTCACGGTGCCCATGGGCACCGCCCCGGCAGCGCTGCTGAATTTGCGCCGACGCTGGAACGCGCCTTTTGCGAAGGGGGCGTACACCTGATCGATCTGGCGATCGATTATTCCGTCAATCATGCGGTACTGGACGACGAGATCCATCGCCTTAGCGCCGCCCTCTAAACCCATTCACGAGGAGCTCACTATGCTCAAGGAACGTTACCCCTATTATCTGGCCAACCAGCCCCAACAACCCAATGCCGATCTCGAAGTGCTGGACAAGTATTCGGGGCAGGTCGCTACGCGCGTGGCACTCCCTGACGAGCAGGCGGTAGAACAGGCCATCGCTGCTGCGGCTAAGGCCGAAGCACCGATGCGGGCATTGCGTCCCTATCAACGCCAGCAGATCCTGGAACACTGCGTTGCACGCTTCCGCGAGCGCACTGAGGAACTAGCGCTGTCCCTGTGCATCGAGGCTGGCAAGCCGATCAAAGACGCCTATGGTGAAGTCAGCCGTTTAGTCGATACCTTCAAAGTGGCGGCTGAAGAAACCGTACGTATTGACGGCCAGATAATGAATCTGGAAATCTCCGAACGGGCCCAAGGCTACCGTGGTTTTATCAAACGCGTGCCCATCGGTGCTTGCTCATTCATTTCGCCATTCAATTTCCCGCTCAACCTGGTCGCCCACAAGGTCGCACCCGCCATTGCAGCGGGCTGTCCGTTTGTTCTGAAACCTTCAGAGCGCACCCCCATCGGAGCCCTGATCATCGGTGAAGTTCTGGCCGAGACCGACCTTCCCAAGGGCGCATTTTCAATCCTGCCGGTCACCGGCGCACATGCCGGGCCGTTCGTGCAAGACGAGCGGCTCAAGCTATTGTCGTTTACCGGCAGCCAAATCGGTTGGCAACTCAAGAGCCAGGCGGGACGCAAAAAAGTGGTGCTGGAACTGGGCGGTAGCGCCGGTTGTATCGTCGATGCTGACCAGTCGGCGCGTATGGAATTTGTCATCGACCGGATTATCACCGGGGCCTATTACCAGTCCGGGCAAAGCTGCATCAGCGTCCAGCGTATCTTTGTGCATCAGTCACTTTATGATGATTTTCGCAGCCGTTTTGTCGCTAAGGTAAAGATACTGAAGTCCGGTGATCCGAAGAGAACAGAGACCTTTATCGGCCCGGTCATCGACGAGCCTGCTGCGCAGCGTATTGAGCAGTGGATCAATGCCGCCGTCGAACAGGGTGCGAAAGTACTCTGCGGTGGCTCACGCCAGGGCACCATGGTTGAGGCTTGTGTGCTCGAAAACGTCGCGCATGACAGCAGCATCTATCGGGATGAAGTTTTTGGTCCGGTGGCCATGATCGAAGCCTTCGATAACTTCGATGCGGCTCTTGCCGCAATCAATGATTCCGACTTTGGTCTACAAGCCGGGGTGTTCACCAATGATCTGAGCCACACGATGCAAGCCTGGGATGAGTTGATCCAAGGCGGAGTGGTGGTCGGTGATATTCCCAGTTTCCGGGTTGATAACATGCCCTATGGCGGTGTGAAAGGTTCCGGCTGCGGCCGTGAAGGCATTCGCTGGGCCATCGCCGACATGAGTGAGGAGCGGCTGCTGGTGCTGCGGGATGTCTGAGATCGACAGACTGGGTACCGCGGACTAAAGGGGCCATCTCAAAGCCTACTGTGCGAGCCGCTTGCGGTGTCGGGTGCTCATTTGCTCCTCGCCTATCACCTTGATAGGTCTCGTCGCTCACTCCGCGAGGCCTTGCACTCGGCCCGCTCGTGACGGTTTTGA
>CAJXGK010000196.1 GCA_913053815.1 uncultured Rhodanobacteraceae bacterium | reverse complement strand
GAAAGTGAAGGCGGTCTGTATAATGCACAGGTTGACCGCTCTTTCCGAATGGGGATGTCCTGGTTCATCTTTTCTGAAGTGATGTTCTTTGCAGCTTTTTTCGGTACATTGTATTACATGAGAATGTATTCGGTTGACTGGTTAGGTGGTGGCGGTAATAACGCATATACGCATGAATGGTTATATCCAGCATTTGAGGCTGCATGGCCAACAAATGGCCCGGGTAATGTGGGTGGGCGCATCAATGCTATCTGGATTGATCCCAAGAATGCCCAACACATGATTGTCGGTGCCGCCGGTGGGGGGCTTTGGCAAAGTAATGACGGCGGATCGAGTTGGACGGCCATTGCCGAATTCCCCGGAGCACTGGCGGTGGGTGCTATTGCGCAACGGCCCAACGGCACCCTGCTGGTGGGTACAGGAGACCTGTTTAACGAATTTCAGCCAGGTGATGGCATGTTTATGTCTACCGATGGCGGCACTACTTGGACACCCATCGCCAGCACGGCACCGCAGTCTAATAGAGGGACTTGGAGTGTTATTGAGTCGATCGCCGTTTCATCCAGCGGCATCGTACTTGCCGCGACGTGGGGAGGTATTTACCGCAGTGTGGATGGAGGCAAGACATGGTCCAAGATTGTCCGTCCTGGCGGTGCCAAGGGGGTAAGCCAGGATGTTGCTTTTGATCCCAATAACCCGATGCTGGCGATCGCCGATACGGGGGACGGCTCGGTCATGTATTCGACCGATAGCGGAGTGACCTGGGCCATGGCTTCCGGGTTACCGGGAACCAGCGGTGCGCGTACTTCGCTGGCGTTTGATCCGGGCGTAGCCGGTTCGGTATATGCCCTCGTCGATAATAATGCTGGCAGCAGTCCTAGTGGAGAAGTCTTTCATTCCACCGATGGTGGCCAGACCTGGAGTCTTCTCGCGGGGACCGGGGCTTTCGTCAACCAGGTTTCCGGTACCGCGGTCGGCGCACTTTGTGACAACTCCTTTTCAGGTGCCCCCGAGTGCCAGGGCGGGTACGACAATGTGATTGGGGTGTTTCCTCAAGCCACCGGCAAGCCAGCAGTGATTGTGGTGGGAGGTATTGATATATTCAGCTCAACCGATGGGGGCAGTACCTGGAGTGAAACCGGATCGGCCTACGGCTCTGCCAATTCTATTCATGCTGATCAGCACAGTTTTGCGTTTGATGCGACCACCGCAACCCTGTTTGTGGGCAATGACGGGGGGCTGTTCAAAACTTCAGTCCCCGGGAGAGAATGGACAGCGCTGAATAATGGTTTAGCGATCACCCAGTTCTACAGTGCCTCTGGGCATGCCAGCGCAACGGCATCCCAAAACATGGTGACCGGAGTTCCTATTACCCCCATTCTTGCAGGGGCCCAGGATAACGGCATGCAGCTGTATGAAGGCTACTCGGCAACGGCAGCTCCCCAGCCCAATAATTGGGTTACAGCGGCTGGTGGAGATGGCGGATTTGCCTTGGTTGACCCTGCGAATGGCAACAATCTGTACGGTGAATATGTGTACTTGCAACCCGAATACTCAACCAGTGGGGGCCCATCCTTGAATTTCTTTACTTCGAGCCCGCCTGATAACGTATCAAAGTCGGCCAATTTTATTGCTCCGATAGCTCTGGTTCCTAATGGATCCCAGACGGCCGCCCAGATGCTGGCGGGGGGTGCTTCCCTGTGGCTGGGTTCCGGTATCCAAAGTGGATCACCCACCTGGTCCTCGATCAATGGTTTAACACTTCCCATCGGTAGTTCCAACAACTACATCAGCGCTATCGGCACGGATACAACAAACAGCGGGGATGTCTGGATCGGATTCGACAACGGCCAAGTCTGGAATTCGAACAATGCACTCTCGAGTAGTGTGACATGGGCCCAGATGGGTGCTGGAACCCTCCCCTCCAACATGGCAGTTACCAGTTTCTGGGTCGTTCCTGGAAGCCCGAATACTGTCTATGTAACGCTTGGTGGTTTTGCTTCCACAACCGCGTCCAACAATATCTTTGTTAGCCATGATAGTGGCCAGACCTGGAATGCCATTGGCAACGGCTTGCCACCTGGCCCGGTGTATTCTTTGCTGACCAACCCGGTCTATCCACAGATTCTTTACGTTGGCACCCTAACCGGCATCTATACCAGTATCGATGGGGGTCAGAGCTGGTATGCCAGCAGCCAGGGGCCGGCCAATATCTCGGTTAACCAGCTCAGCTGGTTTGATACCTCCAACTCGCAAGCACCGGTGCTATTGGCGGCTACCGATGGGCGTGGAGCTTGGCTGGGCTCA
Organism: uncultured Rhodanobacteraceae bacterium; assembly: GCA_913053815.1. Classification (GTDB taxonomy): domain Bacteria; phylum Pseudomonadota; class Gammaproteobacteria; order Xanthomonadales; family Rhodanobacteraceae; genus Metallibacterium. The sequence goes on along the minus strand of CAJXGK010000196.1, from coordinate 2,271 downwards.
CCCGTCTATAACCCGACGCCGGTTCTCACTGCCATCACCCCGACACAAGTTATGGTGGGTGCGGCGAGCACCACGATCACTTTGACCGGCACAGGCCTCAGCAACGGTAGTGCTGTCACCCTGGACAACGCTCCCATAAGCTCAACCTATGTGTCCTCAAGCCAATTACAAGTAACGGTTCCTGCTGCGACATTAAACACCATAGGTACCCATACCTTTGCCATTGCCAACCCCATCCCGGGTGGTGGTACGTCTGCGGGGGCCAGTTTCGCCGTGGTTTATCCAGCGCCTACGGTAGCGTCGCTCTTACCGGATTCCGTGCCGATGGGGGCGGCCGGTTTTACCATTACTGTTACTGGTAGCGGCTTTCAGCCGGTGTCAACGGTGCAGTGGGACGGCAAGGTGTTGAGTACGAACTATGTATCGGGAACCAGCCTGACCGCTACGGTGCCCACAGCAGATCTTGTCACGGGAGGTAACGCTACGGTCTCGGTAGTCACGCCTTCTCCTGGTGGCGGCACCGCTACAGCAACCTTTGCGGTGGACTATCCAGCACCGACATTGACCGCTGTAACTCCGACATCAGTTCAACGTGGATCAGCACCGCTACCGATTATCGCGACAGGCAAGAACTTCGTATCTCGTTCAACGATCAATTGGAACGGTACCGCGTTGAGTACCACTTACGTTTCGGAAACTAAGTTAACGGCAACCGTACCCGCGTCTGATCTTGCTGCAGTGGGCAGCGCAACCGTCACGGTCGTTAATCCGACGCCTGGCGGTGGTGTTTCGAGTACAGTAAGGTTTTCCATCGCCTCACCTCCAGGCGGGGGTGGGGCACTCGGTGAAATTACACTATTTTTGCTGGCTGGTTTCAATCTCATCATGGCGCAAAGGAGAAGACGCTTGCGGATAAATGAATAACGTTCGACGCAGCAAGCCGCCTGGAGGTAATCAAAGAGGTAGACAGTGCTTCCATGGCTTATGAACAGCAACACCCCGACTCGGATGAACAGGGTATTGCTGCAGGCCGGCAAGTTGTTCAGGCAACCCGGCGCGAGGCTCGCTTGCGATCGATTTCGGTAAGGTGTTTCTTGCGTAGGCGGATAGCTTTGGGAGTGACTTCGACCAGTTCGTCGTTCTCGATGAATTCCAGGGCCTGTTCGAGTGACAGGTGGATGGGAGGTACCAGAGATAGAGCATCGTCTTTGCCGGAAGCCCGAACATTGGTGAGCTGTTTGCCCCGCAAGGCGTTGACGGTAAGGTCATTGTCCTTGGCATGAATACCAACGAGCTGGCCTTCGTAAATCTGGACGCCCGCATCAATGAGCATGCGGCCACGGCCTTGCAAATTGAACAGGGCGTAGGCAGGTGCCGTTCCCGTACCGTTCGAAATCATGACTCCGTTGGAACGCTTGGCGATGGTTCCACCTGACTTGGGTGCGTAATGGTCGAAGACATGAAATATCAGGCCTGTACCTGCGGTCAGAGCTCGAAATTCAGTTTGGAAACCGATCAGTCCACGGGCGGGGATCAGATATTCAAGACGGACCCGACCGCGACCGTCGGGTTCCATATTCTTGAGTTGGCCGCGGCGCTTACCCAGGCGCTCCATGACGCCACCCTGGAATTGATCTTCGAGATCGACCACCAGCTGCTCATACGGTTCCTGGGCGACCCCGTTGGTTTCATGGATGATGACCTCCGGGCGTGATACGGCTAGCTCATAGCCCTCCCGGCGCATGGCCTCGATGAGTACCGACAAGTGCAGTTCACCACGACCGGAGACCTTAAATTTATCGGGGTCTTCGGTATCTTCGACCCGTAGAGCGACGTTGTGCAGGATTTCGCGCGTCAGCCGCTCCCGTAGCTGACGGCTGGTGAGAAATTTGCCACCACTGACATCTTTCTGTCCTACGAATGGGGATTTGTTCACTTGGAAGGTCATGCTGATGGTGGGTTCATCGATGGCCAACGCGGGTAGTGCCTCGGGTGTGGCTGGGTCACAGATGGTGTCGGAGATACTCAGTCCCTCGATACCGGAGATGGCGATGATGTCACCAGCCCGCGCAGTGGTGACCTCACGACGCTCCAGGCCCATAAACCCCAGAACCTGCAATACCTTGCCGTTACGTCGACGCTTTTCATGGCCCACTACGGTCACTGGCATATTGGGACGAATGGTTCCGCGTTGAATCCTCCCGATACCGATCAGGCCGACGTAACTGTTGTAATCGAGCTGGCTGATGCGCATCTGCAGGGGGCCGTCCA
>CAJXGK010000195.1 GCA_913053815.1 uncultured Rhodanobacteraceae bacterium | reverse complement strand
CACGCCATTCCACCTCATGCACGCCACCGAGATTGAAATCCGCCTACCGCACCTGCGCCTTGCTGCTCAGGCTTGGGGCAAGCCCTCGGCAAAACCCTTGCTGGCCCTACATGGTTGGCTGGATAACTCGGCAAGCTTCGACGCCATCGCCCCCCAGCTTGCTGCAGAATTTCATGTGGTGGCCATTGACCTTCCCGGCCATGGCCACTCTGAACATCTTCCAGCCGGCACCCATTACCACCTGGCGGCTTACACAGAATGGGTTCTGGCAGCCGCCCGGGAACTGGGCTGGTCACATTACGGACTGCTCGGCCATTCCCTGGGTGGGGGGATTGCCTCTCTGGTTGCCGCCGCCGCACCTGAACGGGTGACTGGACTGTGGCTGATCGAGGCACTCGGACCACTGGCCGACCACGGCGATAATACCCTGCAGCGCTTCCGGCAGGCCCTGCAGGCCCGAGTCCGCAGCCAGCGCAAGCGGATCTTTGCCGATCCCAATGCCGCCCTCGCCGCCCGGGTCGCAGCCAGCGGCATGGCCGCAGATCATGCCCGGGCGATCGTGCAACGCGGCCTGCGCAAAGTCTCGGAAGGCTATATCTGGGCCAGTGATCCACGTCTGACCCTGCCCTCGCCAACCCGTCTCACCGAAGCACAGATTCTCGCTCTACTCGCGGGGATCGAAGCGCCCACCCACTTGCTGTTGGCGACCCCGGAAACGCCGTACCTGCCCATGGCTATGATGCGGGCACGGGCTAACCAGGTACGTGATATACAGATCTCGACCCTTGCCGGTGGGCACCATCTGCACATCGAACAAACTGCTGCCGTCGTGCAGCGGCTGTTCCCTGCGCTGGCAGTCCGCGATCAGGGAGTGGGCTGCTGACCCCCGATGGGATCACGCCGAAATTGCCAAGCGCTCCGAGCGATACACCCAGGCGGTGGCCAGCCAGGCCAGAGCTGCGGTCACGCTGGTACCCAACAAGCTGGCGGCTATGGATTGGGGACTCAACACGTCACCACGGACCAGTGCCATGATACCGAGCTGCTGACCGAGCAGCGGAACCAGGTACATCCAGGTGACCGCCTTGACCGGCATGAAGGCCAGTAGCAAGGAGGGAATCACCGGGATAATCATCAACAACGAAAGATAGGTCTGGGCTTCACGGTAGCTTTTAGCAAAGGCGGCCACCAGAGTCTGCAAGGCTGCCAGCAATACCGTCAATGGCAGCATCAGCAGCAGGGTGATGGCGGCAAAGGGCGAAAGCGAGGATGCTCAGGCACAAGCTGACCAGGGCAAACGCCGTGGTGGCCATCAACTTGCCAGCCAATATCGCATTGCGAGCCACCGGGTTGGCCAGTAGCGGTTCCAGAGATTGTCGCTCGCGCTCGCCGGCAGTGGTATCGATAGCCAGATACATGCCCCCCAGAAAAACCGTCAACACAAAGAAATAGGGCAGAATCGAGAACACCAGAGCACTGCGCGACTGGGCCGTCGCCTGATCGCGGCGTTCGACCACTACCGGGCGACCCAGCGTCGGAGACAAACCACGCACCAACATGCGCTGTGCAGCAGTAATGGAGGCGTACCGGCTAATCATTCCACGCAGCCTACGTACCGGGGTGGCGCTGGCATGCCGCGAGGAATCGTAAACCAGCTCGACCCCGGCCGGCTCACCTTGGGCCCAGGCCTGGGCAAACCGCTTGGGAATGACCAACACCACGCTGGCCCGCTGTTGGTCTACCGCAACCTGAGCACTGCCACCCTGGGGGGGAGGTTTCACGACCAAGCCCTGAGCCCGTAAATAGGCAATCAGATTGGGAGCGTTCCGGACCCCAATCACCGGGATGGGTAACGGTTTTTCAGCTTGCTCGATCTGCTGTCGCAACTGCACACCGAGTAACAGGGCAAACAGGATGGGGCCGATTAGCGGCCCGGTAATCAGGGCGTTGAGTACCGTACGCCGGTCGCGTAGATTTTCTATGACTTCCTTGAAAAATACGGTCAGTGCGGCGTGCATCCATCCCCCCCTCATCCAAAACCCGGCATGCTTCATGCTGACAACCCCTCGTCGGTGCCGATCAAACGTACAAAGGCGTCTTCCAGCGTGTCTGAAGCCGTCCGTTCCAGCAATTCCTGCGGAGTACCTATCGCCACCACCCGGCCTTGGGCAATCACTACCACCCGATCACAGAGTGCAGTCACCTCTTGCATGATATGACTGGAAAACAGCACACAACGCCCTTCGCTACGCAGCACCCGCAAAAAGTCACGCAAGGCGCGGGTAGCCATCACATCCAAACCATTACCCGGCTCATCGAGAATCAGATTTTTTGGATCATGCACCAAGGCCCGGGCCAGAGCGACCTTGACCCGCTGCCCCTGCGAGAAACCCTCCGCCCGCCGGTCAGCAATATCACGCATCCCCAATACCTCGAGTAGCGCATCGATACGGGGTTTTTGCCGCTCTACAGCCATACCATGCAAGCGGGCAAAATAGGTGATGTTCTCCCGGGCCGTCAACCGCTTATATAAGCCCCGCGCATCGGGAAGCACCCCCAACCGCAGGCGGGCGGCAAGTGGCTCCGCTACGGCATCGATCCCATCCAGATGAACGCTGCCGGCATCCGGTCGCATCAGCGTGTAAAGCATACGCAAAGTGGTGGTTTTACCGGCTCCATTGGGGCCAAGCAGACCAGTAATCTCACCATCCGCAGCACTGAAAGTCACCCCATTCACGGCCTGTACCGCACCAAAAGTCTTGACCAATCCCTTGACCTCAATCATGGCCCGGCTCCGTTATAGTTGAGAAACGGCGGGGTGGGCCCCAGGGCATCCAGACACTGCGCATCCAGGGTCTTGGCATCGGCAGTCATTACAAACTTCGCTACCAGGCTGGGCAGGCATCCGGCACCGATAACATTGTGACCCTGGCCCTTAGCAATCAACAAGCGACCGTTGGGCAACCCGGCCAGCACCTCACGCCCATAGCGCGGCGGCGTCACCGGATCGAACTGGCCTTCCAGAATCAGCACCGGGGTTTTGCTACGCAGGGGCTGATGAAAATCTTTGGGTACCGCCCCATGCGGCCATATTGCGCACTCCGCCAACAACTGCCTGACAAAGCCGTTACCCAACAGGGTTGCCGCCGCAGCAGGGTTGGGCTTGAGAGCGGGCGCATCCTCACTACAAATCACCGCCAGCTGCATGCCGCTATTGATGCTGGTGCTGAGGTCGTTGCTGAGCAGATCGCTTTGTGCCAACAAGGGACCGTAGCGACCCTCGGCAGCCGCATGCAAGATGAGGGGTAACAAGGCAGCGGTAAGCGGTGAGTAGGCGTAAAGACGTACCAGCCCGACCAGCCTCGCGGCAGTCAATGTTTGCCGTTGCTCAGCAAACTGCAGCGGTTCGGGAAAGCGTACCTCGACCGGATGGCGGGTCAGCCGCGCCTTAAGCCGCTGCAGAGTTGTCCATGGATTGCCAAAAGCCTTGCGGCAGGCTGACTCTGCCGTGCACAGGGCAAAATCCTTTTGCAATGCAGCATCGAGATTAAATGCGAATTCACTACCCAGGATCACTGGATTCGGCACCACACTGTCCAGCACCACACTGCGCACCCCTTGGGGATAACGCATCATGTACTGCTGGGCCACGCGGGTTCCGTAGGACACGCCAATCAGGTTGAACGGCACATCGCCCAAAGCCTGGCGTAAAGCCTGTAGATCGTGCACCGCCTGGGTAGTGGTGAAATCTCGCGGGTCAAACTTTTTGCTGATCTCGGCCAGGCAGGCCCGGGTTTGGGCACGGATCTTTGACAGGTCTTGCAAGCCCGCAGCGGTAGTCTGTTGGGCCGCCTGGGGCTTATCTTCTCCGGTTCGGCCTGCCGGCACCTGACTAGTAGCCTTGGCATCGGCCTCTGCAGCCTTTTTTTCCGCCGCCTCGGCAACAGGGCAGCTCAGCGCGGCCGAGCCCCCTGTGCCCCGCTGATCCAGCAAGATAATGTTGCGATGGTCGAGCAATCCGTGCAGGGCCGGGGCCAACTCGTAGTAGGTATTAATCGCTGACTGGCCGGGCCCCCCGGCAAGATAGACGACGGGATCGGGGTTGGGGCGTACCGCTCGGGAACGGATCAGAGCCAGACGCAGATGAATCCTGGACCCCTGCGGTTTCGACCAGTTTTCCGGAACCGTGAACGGTGCACACCAGGCCCTGGTGGCCATTCCACTGCGCGGCTGACGCAAACTGCAAGGGTGGAAAGTCAGCCGCCCTAGCTGGTAAGTCGCCTTAGCAATGGTGGGGTTCGAGGCCACCTCGGCGCGGCTCGATTGTCCCGACCACAAGCCGACACTGAGCAGTACGAGCGTAGCCAATAACAACCGTCCCCGTACCCCACAATTCATTCAAGCTTCCCTTATGTATTGGCAAAATCGAAGTAAGTATCCCCAGGCAAAGCCCGGGGACTTTATAGGTGAGCGCCGTAAAGGCGCCGTAAATCTTGTAAGCCGCCCAAGGCAGCTGGCTATACGCCCAACTTCATTTGATCATACCTCTCGTCTTTCTGCTCCGGGTTCCGGATGTACGCCCGGACCATCGCTGCATCCCAT
>CAJXGK010000194.1 GCA_913053815.1 uncultured Rhodanobacteraceae bacterium | reverse complement strand
TCCCACTGCAAGCGGTTCCAGCCCATGTGGGGAATGCGTACACCGTTGCCACCGTGTAGCTGCCGCACCGTTCCGGGCAACTGACCCAGGCATTTGACATCACCTTCTTCGGAACGCTCGAACAGTAACTGCATGCCCAGGCAGACACCCAGTACCGGCTGGGTAAGCGAGCACAGTACCCCATCGAGACCCTTGGCCCGCAGACGTGCCATGCCGGGGCCGGCAGCGCCCACACCGGGCAGGATCACGTGGCTGGCGGCACGAATCGACTCAGGATCATCACTCATCCGGACCGGTGCGCCCAACCGTTCCAGCGCGTAACACAGCGAGCCGATGTTGCTGCCGCCGGCATCGACCAGAACCACCTCAGCCATCACAGCACCCCCTTGGTACTGGGCAGGGCTGCCCCCTCACGGCGCAAAGCCTGGCGTAAAGCGCGGGCCACCACCTTGAAGCAGGCTTCGACCATGTGATGGGCGTTGTCGCCGCGCACGGCCAAATGCAGGTTCGCGCCCAGCGCACCACTGAAAGAACGGAAAAAATGCTCCACCATTTCCACATGCAGCCCACCGACCTGCTCACGCGGAAAAACCCCCTCCAGAATAAAATATGCCCGCCCCGACAGATCCAGCACGGTACTGGCCTGAGCTTCATCCATGGGCAACACGAAGCCGTAACGCTGAAGGCCGCGCTTGTCACCCAGCGCCTCATGCAAAGCCTGGCCCAAGGCCAAACCGCAATCCTCGACCGTGTGGTGTTCATCGACATGCAGATCACCCTCACACGACAGACGCAGAGCAAAACCACCGTGCTTGCCGAGCTGTTCGAGCATATGGTCGAAAAAACCGATCCCGGTACTGACCTGAGCAATGGCTGGGCTGTCGAGATCGACCCGCACCTCGATACGGGTCTCGTGAGTGTGTCGTTGTAGTTCGGCGATACGCGGGCTATCACAAAGTCGATGGGCAATCTCCATCCAGGCTAAGCCATCCGCTCCACCGACACGAACCCCCCGCACTCCAATATTGGTAGCGAACTGCAAGTCGGTTTCCCGGTCACCGACCATCGCCGAAGCCTGCCGGCTCCAACTATCGTCGGCCAGGTAGGTACGCACCAGCCCGGTACCCGGTTTGCGGGTATCCAGGCCCTGATGTGAAAAACTCACATCGATGAGCACGTTACTGAAATGCACGCCCTGCGATTCCAAAATCCGCAGCAACAAATCATGGGGCCCGGCAAAGTCGGCGTGTGGAAAAGACTCGGTTCCCAAACCATCCTGGTTGCTTACCATCACCAGCTCGAAGCCAGCCTCGACGCAACGCCGCAAGGCCGGAATTACCTCCGGCAACAAGGCCAGTTTCTCATAGCGGTCGATCTGCTCGTCGGCAGGTTCCTCGATCAGACAGCCGTCGCGATCGACAAACAACAGTTTGCGCTTCATACGACCTCCGTCAAACTTTGCAGTGCATCGACTAAGCACGCATTGTCCTCAGCCGTACCAACACTCAAACGCAGGGCATCGTGCAGGCCTGGATAACGAGATAGATTGCGGACCACTACCCCGCGTTCACCGAGTTGGCGATACACGCGCTCGGCATCGGTAAAGCGCACACAGAGAAAATTCGCCCGTGATACCAACACCTCCTGCACGCCGGGCCAGGCACGCAAGCGTCGGGCCAACTGTTCGCGCTGTTCGATAATTCGCCTGACCCGTTCATGCATCAGTCGCTCGCCGGATTCATCCACGGCCGCCATGGCCATAGCCACACACGGAGTCGGCAAAGGGTATGGTGACATAATCCGTTGCAATAAGGTCACGATATCGGCGTGAGCCAACAGCGCACCGATACGCACCCCGGCCAGTGCCCAGGCCTTGGACAGGGTATGCAGCACACCGAGATTGGGATGCCGCGAAAGTAGTGTTACCACACTCGGGGCCTGCGCATACTCAATATAGGCCTCGTCGACGATCAATACAGCACGCCCGGACAGCTCCGTGGCAATGTAGTCAATCACCTCTAAGGGTACCCGACCTCCGGTAGGATTATTAGGTGAACATAGGAATACCAGTTTCACTCCTTCCTGGCACGCATCCCGCAGTGCCTCGGCCCGTACCATGAAGGACTCCGCTGACAGGGGCACCGTCACCAGCCGAGCACCTTGTACGGCCGCGCACAGTGCATACATGCTGAAGGTCGGCGGGGTGATAGCGACCGCATCCTGACCGGGTCTGCAGAACCCCCGCACCAAGAGATCGATCATCTCGTCACTGCCGCGGCCAAGAAGTAGTTGCTCGGGAGTCACTCCATACAGAGCCGCCAGCCGTTCACGCAGAGCCTTAGGCTGCGGCTCGGGATAGCGATTCAGATCCAGTCCGGCATCCTCCTGGGGAGGCCACGGTGACTCGTTGGCATTGAGCATAACCGCAGATTTTCCGGCCTCCATGCGGGCCGACAGATACGGGGTCAGCGCTCGTACCTCTGCGCGGGCCAGCGCCAGCACGTCCTCAATGCTCATGCCAATCGCTCCGCTGCGGCGAGACGCTGAAACACCGCCTGAGCATGGGCTTCAAGACCCTCGGCCCTAGCTAGAGTGATGGCACAATCACCGATCCCTTGCAATCCCCTGAAACTGAGTTCCTGCACCGTGATCTGCTTCTGGAAACTCGCTACCGACAGGCCACTCCAAGCTCGTGCATAACCATGGGTCGGCAGCACGTGATTGGTACCACTGCAGTAGTCCCCCACCGATTCCGGCGACCACGGTCCCAGGAACACCGACCCCGCGGTTTCGATTCGCACCAACAGATTTCGCGGCTGAGCAACATTTAGAATCAGGTGCTCCGGGGCATAGGTATTGCTAATCTCTGCGGCCTGCGCAATATCATCGACCTGGATTAAACGACTTTCCGCCAGGGCCTGGCCGGCAATATCACAGCGCGGCAAGGCCGCCAGCTGCCGGGGTAGTTCGTGTTCAACGGCATCGATCAATTCTACCGAATCAGTTAGCAGCAGAACCTGTGAATCCGGGCCATGCTCAGCCTGCGACAGCAGATCCGCCGCGACAAACTTTGGATCCGCCGTTTTATCGGCAATCACCAGTAATTCCGATGGCCCGGCTGGCAGATCAATCGCCGGGCCTTCGGGCTCTGCAGACACCTGTAGCTTGGCTTCGGTAACCCAACTGTTGCCCGGACCGAACAGTTTATCGCAAGCTGGCACGCTCTCGGTACCAAAAGCCATCGCGGCAATAGCCTGAGCACCTCCCAATCCAAAAACCCGCTTGATTCCGCAGGCGCGCGCCGCCACCAGCACAGCCGCATCGACACGGCCATCCGGTTTAGGTGGCGTGCACAACACCACTTCTCGACAACCAGCCAGTTGTGCCGGCACCCCCAACATCAGCGCTGTTGAAGGCAATGGCGCACTACCGGCCGGCACATACAATCCGACCCGTACAATCGGGCGAGTAAGCCGTTCACAGACCACTCCAGGCGCCGTTTCCACACGGATTGAAGTCCCCATTGTGGCCCGGTGGAAAACCTCAATGCGCTGCCGGGCCTCCTCGATCGCCTGTTGCAACGCCGGCACCATCTGCGCCGCGGCCTGGTCGAAAGCCGCGCTGGCAACCTGCAATGCTTGCACCTCGCAATCATCCAGTTCCCGAGTCAACTCGTACAAGGCCGCATCGCCCCCATGGCGAACCCGGGCAATAATCTCCGCTACCACCTGCTTACGCTCTGTGTCGCGTTGTCGTAGTGGCCGCTGCAGCAACTGTGCGCGCTCCGCAACAGCCAGCGCCTCCCATACCATACGTTTCATGCCAGCATCATCTCCACCGGCAATACCAGCAGCGACCGTGCCCCGGCGCGTTTCAGCGCCTCGAGATGTTGCCAACTGACGTCAACGCGGCACACCGCTTGCATAGCGACTTGATCGGCCATACCGTCAATCGTGGTCAGCGTGGGCTGTGGGCACCCCGGTAGCAAACCGGCGATGGTCGTGGCGGCAGCACGCGGCGCCTGCAGCATAACCAAGCGCGAGGCGCGTACGTTACGCACGCTGTCCAGACGCCGCAGCAGCTGTTCAAGTAGTTCACCGCGTTCATCATCAGGTGGCGTTGCAGCACCCACTAGTACCGCCTCACTTTGCAGCAGTACCACCGCCTCCTTAAGCTGATTGGCCTGCAGGGTGGCTCCACTAGAAACCAGGTCACAGATCAGATCGGCCGTACCCAATCGCGGCGCAATTTCAACCGATCCGGAAAGCGGTACCACCGCAGCCTGCACGTCATTTCTGGTCAGCCAATCGCGCAGTAGATTAGGATAGGTCGTCGCAATGCGCTGGCCGGCAAGTTGCTCAGGGGTGTCCCATACATCATCCTGAGGAATCGCGATCGATAACCGGCAACTGCCAAAGCCCAGCGCCTGAATCTCGCGCAGACCATCGCTTTCCGACAGGTCACCCAGCATGTATTCGCCCAGCACATTGCGGCCGACGAAACCCAGATCACAAACTCCCCCATCGATAAGGCCCGGAATATCATCGTCACGGACCAACAGCAGATCGATAGGCCTACTTTCGCCATAGCAGAATAGTTTATCTCGGCTCTCGCGAAAGCGCAGGCCGCAGCGGGCC
>CAJXGK010000193.1 GCA_913053815.1 uncultured Rhodanobacteraceae bacterium | reverse complement strand
CGACGCCAGTGACGTCCGGCGATGCCTCCGCGATTCGCGAGCAGGGCACCGTCGCACTCGCGAAAGATGACACCAAGAACGAAATAGCAAGGAGGCTGGCAATACATTGGCGAGCACAGGACATGCGTCCGAGCGTAGCTTTTTCCTCGCGATAGATCAAATTCTGGAATTAGTCTGGTTCGACCGTCTACCGTCTACGATGCACTGTCCTGCCACGGCGATGGCACGCGATGCTTAACGAACACCAGGACGACAAACAGCAGTATTTCATCGATTATGAAAAACCACCCACTGATGCCGCCAAGCAACCAGACTCCGGTTTGCACCACCATCGCTAATACGGCCGTCCACACAGTGTGCATGGCCAGTGTCAAGATCAGCATCAAAACAGCGATGCCAAGCCCGATTAAACCTTCTTTGCGCGCCGTGTTCTGCATGGGTTCCTCCTGGGTAGTCATTTATCGGCCCCCACCTGCCCGGACTTGAGCCGGCCCCGTCGAGGCTAGTTGCAGTAAACGGGAGGCCATCCGCTCAATGGGGATCAACTCCATTGCTGCACCCAGTTTCCAGGCGGCCCCGGGCATCCCCCAGACCACGCTGCTGGCCTCGTCCTGGGCCAGCGTCGGGGAACCGGTGTCACGTAATTCCTTCAGCCCTTGCGCGCCGTCATCTCCCATGCCGGTAAGAATGGCGCCGATGGCCTGGCCCCCCGCACTGACGGCTACCGACCGAAACAACACATCCACACTCGGTTTGTGTCGACTTACCGGAGGGCCGTCGTGAAGTCGACACACCAGACGGGCGCCATCACGCATCACCAATAGGTGTTGACCACCCGGGGCGATGTAGGCGTGTCCAGGCAGGATCGGCTGAGTATTTTTCGCCTCAAAAACCCGCATCGCCGAACATCGATCCATGCGCTCGGCAAAGGGGCCGCTGAATGCGGCCGGAATATGCTGGGTGATGACGATGGGTGGGGCATCCGGCGGCATCTGTTCAAGTAATACCCGAATAGCCTCAGTCCCCCCCGCCGAGGCGCCAATCGCCAGCAAACGCCCGGCAGACGGCAAATTTTTTAGATATCCCGGTTTGGGTAATACTGCGTCGGCATTTAATCTGGGGGTGACTTTTATAGTTCCGGCCGAGGGGGGGCGTAAACGCGGTTTGGCCCCCGCTGCCGCCTTGACCTTGCTGACGATGTCGGCAGCTTGTTGGTTGAAGGTTCGGCTCAAATCCGACCCCGGCTTACTGATGAAATCTACCGCCCCAAGCTCCAGTGCCTTGAAGGTTACCTCGGCACCGCGGGCGGTCAGCGATGACACCATCAGTACCGGCATGGGTTGCTCGCTCATCAGTTTTTCGAGAAACGTCAGCCCATCCATGCGTGGCATTTCAACGTCCAAGGTTAGTACATCGGGTCGTAACTGGCGGATCTTCACCTCGGCGATGATCGGGTCAGGTGCGGTCGCCACCACTTCGATAGCGGGGTCGGCACCCAACATCTCGCTCATCATCTTGCGCACCAGCGCAGAATCATCAATGATCAATACGCGAATTGGCTTCATGGTCATCCTCAGAACAGTTCGATCTCGCCACGTAAAGGATCCTGGCGCAGCTTTTCCAGGTACCCGCGTTCACGGTCGATGATGGTGGTGTTGTGCATGCTGCGTAGTTTGCGTTGATGAACCTTGCCGGTCTTAGGTAGATAGCGCACATGTCGCGGAAACGCCCCACCCAGGTCCTCCGCGACCAACCGCAGGCCTTCGGTCTTGACGTAGCGGTGTACAAAATCAATATTTTGCTGCCCCACATCGCTGAATCCCTGGGTCCCGCCGAATATTTTTATCTCGAAGCGTTCGCGGTGGCCCCCCGCCTTGAGGATCTCGTTAATAAGATGCTCCATGGCATCACTGCCGTAACGGGTCGCTCGGGTACCGGCGTCGGACCAGCCTCCCGCATCCCCATTCGATTCCGGCAACATGAAGTGATTCATACCGCCAATGCCGGTTTCACGATCGCGGACACAGGCGGCCACACACGACCCTAATACGGTGACTACCAGCTCACCTTGACAGGTTACATAGTATTCACCGGGTAGAATTTTTACGGCTACCAGACTCAGATGTGGATCCCAGTAACGGTTGACGTGCTCGAAACCTGGTCGCAGTCGTTGCGGGTCGAAACCTGCCATAGACTGCAGATCTGAGGGGATCGAGGGCAGGCGTGGGACGGCGTTCACGACACTTTTTTCCGGTAAATGGTGCGGCCTATCAGATCAAAATCTTCATTGAGACCGTGCATCGACTCAGAATGGCCAAGAAACAAGTGGCCGCCATCCGGCAAACGGGCAGCAAAACGCTGGAACAGGTCTTGCTTGGTCTCCTTGTTGAAATAGATCACCACGTTGCGACAAAAGATCGCATCGAACTGGCCGCGCATCGGCCAGGATTTGAGCAGATTAAGGCGCCGGAAGGTAATCAGCTTGCACAACCGTGGGTGAACCCGCGCCATGCCGGCAAGCGCCCCGGTGCCGCGCTGAAACCAGCGTTGCCGTCGTTCTTCACTGATGCCGGTGAGCCGGTCGATACGGTACAGGCCCCCCTCGGCGGTAGCCAGCGCCTGCGGGGAAAGATCGGTGGCCAGGATCTTCGCATCAATCCCCTTTGGCAAACTCTGCATGGCCTCGGCCAGGATCATGGCAATTGAATATGGTTCCTCACCTGTGGAACAACCCGCCGACCAGATCCGGAGTTGCTGTGCTGATGTTGTCGGGGACTCTGGCAGTACCTTCCCGGATAGAAAATCAAAGTGATGTGCTTCGCGGAAAAATGCCGTCACATTAGTACTGATAGCGCTAACCAGGGCATCCAGTTCGTCGTCGGGTTGGGTACTCAGATACTCGCAATAGGCCCGCCAGTCAGCCAGCCGCAACGCGCGCAGACGCTTTCCCAGACGTCCCTGTACCAATTGGCGCTTGTGAGGGCCCAATACAATTCCACTGTGTTGGTACACGAACCTGGCCAGGAATTGGAACTCCTTTTCACCCAGACCCGGCAGGGAACCGGCAGAGTCCGCTTGCGTAGTCGGTGCCGATTCCTGGAGGGCTGATCTATCCATGGATTTTCAGAACTCTTCCCAGCCGTCCCCGGCTCCGGCCGGTGCCGTCGCCAGGTGAGCAAGCGGTTTTTTTGCAGCTGCCGGGGTAGTGGGTCGAGCCGACCGGGGCCGGGCCGTCACCGCTGCAGATGGCAATTTGTGGTGGGTATCCCTGGCACTGCCAGCTTGGGCGATACGGAAAAAGGCCATCTGCCGGCGTAGCTCCTGGGCCTGTTCCTGCAGCGCCTGGCTGGCGGCTGAAGCTTCTTCCACTAATGCCGCATTCTGCTGAGTCACCTCGTCCATCTGCATCACCGCCCGGTTGACCTGATCGATGCCCGAGGATTGCTCTGCACTGGCTGCAGCAATCTCAGCAACGAAGTCGGATACCTTGGTGATGCCGTCGACAATTTCCACCAGAACCTGGCCGGATTGATCCACCAGACCGGTGCCCGCCTTGACCTTGTCCACGCTGTCACTGATCAGACCCTTGATCTCACGTGCGGCGTTGGCCGAGCGCTGTGCCAAATTGCGCACTTCGGTCGCCACCACGGCGAACCCCCGGCCCTGCTCGCCGGCCCGGGCGGCTTCGACTGCGGCATTCAGGGCCAGCAGGTTGGTCTGAAAGGCGATTTCGTCGATCATGCTGACAATCTCGGCAATACGGGCACTGGAGGTGTTGATTTCTCCCATGGCTTTAACTGCTTGGCGCACCACCTCGCCACCTTGCTCCGCTTTCTGCTGGTTCGAATGAACCAGTTGATTGGCTTGCGAGGCGTTGTCAGCGTTGTGCTTGACGGTCGCGGTCATTTCCTCCATTGACGAGGCGGTTTCCTCAAGGCTGGCGGCCTGTTCCTGGGTGCGCTGACTCAGATCGTCATTACCCTGGGCAATCTGTTGGGCGGCCTCACCCACCGACTCCGAGCCACCACGGACGTTTTCAACCACCTGCAGCAACTTGGCTTCCATCCGCCGGAAAGCCAGCAACATCTCACCCAGTTCATCAACCCGGCCAAAATCATCCACCACCTTACCCGTGGCACTATCCAGAACCCCTTCGGCAATATTCTCTGCGATGTGCGAGGCCATCCCAATCCGTCGGGTCAGCGAACGAATAAACAAGCTGTCAAAGAGGACCGATAACAGCAGCGCGAGACTCAACAGGCCCAGCAAGATCCAGCTTATCCAGCGAAAGATCGCCAGGGAGTTGGCATAGCGCTGGGCCGCTTCATGGGCACTTGCTACAGACAGTTTATTGCCTTCCACTTCCAATGCATCCAGGGCCGGCTGCAGATTCATGGTCATCAAGGCTTTGGCCCGAGCCCAGTTGCCCTGCCGTATCGCCGCCATAATGCCCAATCGAGCCGGCTTCCACCGCTTGATAGTTATCAGATAACCGTTCAGAACCTTGTTCTGAATGCCATTCTTCTTCAATTGTGCAGCACGAGCCCGTAGCCAACGCAGAGACGGTACGACCTTGACGTGAGTGGCGGCAATCGCTTTCAGACTCGCGGCGGTCTGCGCAGTAGTCTGAGCCTGCATGGCCCGCACCAGTTGAC
>CAJXGK010000192.1 GCA_913053815.1 uncultured Rhodanobacteraceae bacterium | reverse complement strand
AGTCGATGTCGCCCCGACTCATTATCTTTGTGCATGGCTGGAGTGTGACCAGCACGGCTACCTACGGTGAGCTTCCCGCCCGACTGAAAGCTGAAGCACGGCGCCTGGCGGGTCTGGATCTGGAAGTGCGCCACATCTATCTCGGCGAGTATGTGAGTTTTCGCGACGAGGTACACATGGGCGATATCTCTCGTGCGCTGGAGGCGGCACTACAAAACATTCTGACCACGACCGGAACGAATCGACGTTTCACTTGCATCACTCATTCCACCGGCGGGCCGCTGGTTCGTGACTGGCTGGATCGCTACTACGTGCAGCCCAAGCAACTCGACCGGTGTCGGTTGAGTCATCTGATTATGCTGGCCCCGGCTAATTTCGGCTCGGCGCTAGCCCAGCTTGGCAAGAGCCGGATCATGGCAGTCAAGGCCTGGTTTGATGGGGTGGAGCCGGGTCAGGGGGTACTGGACTGGCTGGAACTGGCCAGTCCCGAGGCCTGCGAACTCAACCTACGCTGGATTGACGACTACCCGCGTCTGCAGATCATCCGGAGACCGACTCCCCTATTCCCGTTCGTGTTGTCCGGCGATGCTATTGACCGCAAACTTTACGATTATGTTAATGCCTATACCGGTGAGACCGGCTCCGATGGCGTGGTACGCCTAGCTGCGGCCAATCTCAACGCCAGTCATGTCGTGTTACAGCAACCTGAAACCCATCGTGGCGAAGCACTACCCTCGGCCCGCAAACGTCTCCGCACCTTGTCGGTCACCTCGATCAAGCGTTCCATGCCGGTCGCCTTCAAGATTATCCCCGGGGCATCACACTCAGGCACCCGGCAAGGCATCATGGCCAGCGTCCGCAACGATAACCAACCCAATGCCACGATCAGTGCCATCCTGCGCTGCCTGAAAATCAATGATGAAGTCGGCTATATAACTTTGCTCAAGGCCTTTGCCAAAGAAAATGCCAGCCATCAGGCCCCTGCCGAGCGGCTGGATATCGAGAAAGTACCGGTGCTACCCGACCGTGAATATGTGATCGACCCTTGCTGTATGGCGATCTTCCGCCTGTTCGACCATAGTGGCGCGCATGTGCCTGAGGTTAACCTGCTGCTCACTGCCGGTCCTGGCAACGATCCCAACCAGCTACCCAGCGGTTTTCTGATCAATCGGCAAGGTAATCAACGCGCCCCTAGCCATCTGAGTTTTTACCTCAACCACGCGGTGTTAAAGGGCTGTCCACCCATACTCCGCAGCGACGGCAGCATCGCCCGACCCACCCTGATACCCCGTCCACCGTATGGTATTTGTCTCGAACCACGCAGTCCGGGGCCATTCGTTGAGTACTGGCGTACCCTGCTCGACACCTCACTGCAGGACACCTTGGCGTTACTGCGCCCCAATGAGACCAGCATCCTCGATATCCACCTGAGCCGCATCGTGCATGAAGGGGTCTTCCGCTTTACCCGCCAACTCAGCCCGGCGCAGAGTTTCAAACAGGTGAAGCCCGGCGGGGTCACCTAAAGACATCGGGGAACCATCGACCCCGGAAGTGGAACCCAAGGCGTGGACGGCTATACATGCGGTGCGACTGACGGCGGTTGCGGAGGTCGTGAAGGGACCGGTACCGTCTGCAAAGCCTGCAACACCGGGGTATCTACCACCTGCAGTCGCACAACCTGGTAAGCGCCGTCACGAACCCGACCCAGGCGGATCGTCTTCTGTCCGGATTGCAGCGCCTTGCGAGCTTGAGCGATAAATTGGGTCGCGCTAGATACCTGGGTTCCATTCACTGATTTGATAACGTCGCCGCGCTGGAACCTTACTACCCGATCGGCATGGGCAGCGATCACCACAACGCCATCACAGCGATCTGAATGGGGCGGGTTGGGTGCTGCGCACAAGGGCAGCCCGTTGATCACGAAGCGCACCCCATCACGAGCGATACTCACATGGTCCATGTGCTGCGGGGTCATCATTGTCAACATGATCGCTGGCCTGTATCGATGGCTGGGTGCTGCGACCCCAAGGCCCCCGGAAGATCCCATTACGGCCGCGTGCAGCACTACCCTACGCCGGTCCGCACTGGTAAACCAGTCTATAGAGACGGCATGAAATAACGGTTCATTCTTTCCTGTAAGTCCACTGCCGAATGGTCATTCCCGCGCAGGCAGGAATCCAGTGAAAAAGGCTATGGCCACGCAGTGGGCATTCGTGATTGTTTGCTCGTCCCGTAATCGGCAGGCTATCTCACAGCAACCACCGCACTATGGATCCCGGGTCTGCGCCCGGGATGACGAGACTTTTTGTAGTCCCCGGGATGACGGGATGGCTCTGCTGACACCGCTCTGCGTCCCGAACCATGGACAAGCCGCATCAATTCGCTTATCCGCTCAGCTTGAAGCCGAGGTTTTCTTCTGCGCGGTGGCAAGCTACCTGGCTATTTCCGATCATACGCAATTCCGGGCGTTCCAGGGCGCAACGTTCGATGGCCCACGGGCAACGGGTACGGAATGCACAGCCGGAAGGCGGCTTGAGTGGCGAAGGCAACTCACCCCGAACTACCGATACTTTGCGCTGTCTGGCCACTCGTGGATCGGGAATCGGTACGGCCGCAATCAGCATCTGGGTGTAAGGATGCCGGGGCTGGCGATAGATGGCATCACGATTGGCAACCTCCATCACCCTGCCGAGATACAGCACCACCACCCGCTGCGCGATATGTCGGACACTGGTCAGGTCGTGAGCGATGAATAGATAGGTCAGGCCCCGTTCGGACTGCAGATTCTGCAACAGGTTGATGACCTGGGACTTGATTGATACGTCCAGGGAACTGACCGGCTCGTCACAGACCACCAGTGCCGGCTCGACCACCAGCGCTCGGGCGATACCAATACGTTGCGCCTGGCCCCCGGAGAATTCATGAGCGTAGCGATTAATGTGGCTCGGCAACAAACCGACTTGCTGCATCATGGCCAGGACCCGCTGGTGCCGCTGAGTCCGGCTGAGTTCGGGCATCAGCGCGCGCATCGGTTCGGTAATGATGTTACCCACCGTCATCCGCGGATCCAGTGATGCCAGTGGATCCTGGAAGATGATCTGGGCATTGCGGCGAATCCTCCGCATGGCCGCGTCATCCAGCGTGGTCAATTCCTGGCCCTTGAATTTGATCGAACCCGAAGTAACCGGAACCAGGCGTAACAGGGCCCGGGCCAGGGTAGATTTTCCACATCCGGATTCGCCGACGATACCCAGCGTATCGCCCGGGGCGACCGAAAAACTGACTCCATCGACTGCGCGCAGGATCAGGTTGTTGCGCAACCAGCCTCCTCCAGGCAGGGTGAAGTGGACCTTGAGATCGGTGACTTCAAGCAGCTTGTCGGCCTGTTCCATCATGCTCCCGTCTCCTGGCGACCCAGTTTTCCAGAATGAAAACAGGCCCGCACATGGCCGGGGGCGATGACCTCCAGCTCCGGCATCTGCTGCTGACAGCGGGCCTCGACATAAGCACAACGGGGTGAGAACGGGCAGCCTTTGGGAAGCATTGCCAGATTGGGGGGATTGCCGGGAATCGTCAGTAAGCGCTCAGTCCGGTCTTCATCCATTCTCGGTACGGAACGCAGCAAGCCCTCGGTGTACGGATGGCGATAGTCCTCGAATAAAGTGTACACATCGGCCTGTTCCATCATCCGCCCGCCATACAACACGGCAACCCGCTCAGCGATCTGAGCAATCACTCCGAGATCATGGGTAATGAAGACGATGGCGGTACCAAAGCGCTCGCGCAACTCGTTCAGCAAGGCCAGGATCTGCGCCTGCACCGTCACATCAAGAGCGGTGGTGGGTTCATCGCAAATCAGGATCTCCGGTTCGTTAAGCATGTTCATGGCGATCATGACCCGCTGACGCATGCCTCCCGAAAATTCATGAGGGTAGCTCTTCAGTCGGCTGACTGGGTCGCTGATATGTACCGATTCCAGGGCCTTGACCGCTCTTTTTTCAGCATCGCTGCGGCGCATCTTTCGATGCCATTGCAATACTTCGGTCATCTGCCGGCCAATGGTCAGATAGGGATTCAGGGCCGTCATCGGATCCTGAAAGATCATCGCCAACTGCACGCCCCGCATGTGGCTCAGTTGCGAGGGTGAAAGCCCCAGCAATTCCCTGCCGTGCAGCTTGACGCTACCCGTGGCATAACCATTCTGGGCCAGCAAGCCCATCACCGCGAGCCAGGTCTGGCTCTTGCCGGAACCCGACTCACCGACCACCCCGAGCACTTCACCCTCCCCGAGGTCGAAATCGACATGACTGACCGCATGGACCAGGCCATCTTCAGTCCGGAAATGCACACTGAGATCACGTATTTCCAGAAGTTCAGCCATCTCAGCGGTCCTTGGGATCAAGGGCATCGCGCAACCCATCACCAATAAAATTGAAGCAATACACAATCACCCCGAGAAATATGGCAGGAATGATCAGTAGATAGGGAGAAGACTGCAATACCGAAGCGCCATCGCTGACCAGTCCGCCGAGAGACGTCATCGGTGCCTGGACCCCGAGGCCGAGAAAACTCAGGAACGCCTCGAACAGAATCACCGAAGGAATCGTCAGGGTGACATAGACCACCACGATTCCGATCAGGTTGGGTACGATGTGACG
>CAJXGK010000191.1 GCA_913053815.1 uncultured Rhodanobacteraceae bacterium | reverse complement strand
TACAGTCGGACGGCCTACGTAAACCAGCGGAACCGGGCCAACGGTGTGCTGGGTATGCGGCCGGCCTGCTGCATCGAGCATCTGTTCGAGATTACCATGGTCAGCGGTGATGAGCATGGCTCCGCCCTGTTGACGCATGCTTTCGACCAAGCAACCCAGCGCATAGTCCACAGCTTCGGCGGCCTGGATGGCCGCATCAAGCTTGCCGGTATGTCCCACCATGTCCGGGTTGGCAATATTGCAGACAATGAAGTCGAAGTTACCGCGAATGGCCTCAAGCAGTCGCTCGCTGAGTTCCGGCAGGCTCATCTCAGGCTGCAGATCATAGGTAGCCACTTGGGGGCTGGGTACCAGGATGCGCTCTTCACCGGGAAACGGTACCTCGCGGCCGCCGGAGAAGAAGAAGGTGACGTGGGCATATTTTTCGGTTTCGGCGATGCGCAACTGTTTGAGTTGGTGTGTGGCGAGCACCTCACCGAGGGTTTGTCGCAGGTCCTGGGGGACAAAGGCCACGGCGCTGACCGGTAGATCGGTAGCGTATTCGGTGAGCGTGACGAAGGCCGAAAGCTTGGGTCTGCGCGGCGGTGTCCATGCATTAAAATCGGGGTCGGACAGGACTCGGCTGAATTGACGGGCACGGTCAGCACGAAAATTCATGAACACCACGGCATCACCGTCCTGCATGGGTAGGTCGCCATAGAGAGCGGTCGGCGATACGAATTCATCGGTTTCACCACGAGCGTAGGCCTGTTGCAGGGCGGCCGCGGCGTCATTGGCTTGATGGCCTTCGGTTTCAACGATGGTCATCCAGGCTTTTTCAATGCGCTCCCAGCGCTGATCGCGGTCCATGGCGTAATAACGACCGCTGATGCTGGCAATACGCGCACCAGGGGTGGCATCACAGAGGGTTTGCAAGCGCTGCAAGGAGGGTCCGGCACTTTGCGGCGGCGTATCACGACCATCGAGAAAGGCCTGTACGGAGATATCGGTTACGCCCTGCGCATGGGCAAGAAGGATCATGGCGAAGAGGTGCTCTTCCTGGCTGTGTACCCCACCGGGACTGAGCAAGCCCATCACATGCAGGCGGCCTGAGCCCTTCCGCGCAGCCTGGCAGACCTGTAACAACGCTGCATTAGTCTGGAAATCACCGTTGGCGACAGCACGGTCGATACGGGTTAGTTCCTGATCAACGATGCGCCCGGCACCCAGGTTCATGTGCCCGACTTCCGAATTGCCCATCTGCCCCTCGGGTAAGCCCACGGCCAGACCATGGGTATTGATGAGCGTATGCGGATAAGTGTGTAGCAATCGATCCCAGTTGGGGGTGCGGGCTAGCGCCACGGCATTGGCCGTGCGCTCACTACGTTGCCCCCAACCATCAAGAATCAGCAGAAGTACAGGTTGGGGTCGGGGTCGGGACATCACGGCAGAATCCTGAGGGTGATAGGCGGGATAGAACTGGCCGTCATGTGCGGAGAGTCGGACAAACTCTCATGCTAACGCATCACGCGCGAATATCCAGACTCAATGGCCCATGACGATAGACACATTTACTTGCTTACGACTTGAGTTACGATTAATCAGCTTTGGCCTGCAGGAGAGGTGTGCAATGAACAAGGCCTGGTTGTATAGGGTCTTCCTGGTCGGGCTGGTACCGGGGATGGCTCAGGCTGGTTCCGAGATGCCGCCGGCACCCCCACCTTCTAGTGGCAGTATCTCCCGGGTCAACGCCAACATTATAGTGGCCGGAGGCGAGCATACCGGAGACCTCAGCACCGTCAATGGATCGATCAAGATCGGTACCCATGCCCAAGTCGGTAAGGCCACGACCGTCAATGGCTCAATACGGATTGGGGCAGGTGCCACGGCGACGTCGCTGACGACAGTCAACGGTTCGATCCACGTCGCCGCGCAGGCAAAAGTCATGGGTAGAATCATGGCTGTTAATGGATCCATTCGTCTCGCCCCCAAGACGCTAGTCACGGGACAAGTTGCCAATGTAAATGGAGCGATCGTGCTGGACGGCGCTCACGTTGGTGGAAGTCTGGAAACCTCCGAGGGTAATATTACCCTGGAGAATACTGCGCTGGTTGATGGAAACCTTAATGTTAAGGTGAGCCATGGCTGGTTTATATCGTGGTTTTCCTCTTTCTTTAGAAAAACCCCCAGGGTGGTGATCGGTCCCGGCTGTACGGTGCGAGGTACACTGCACTTTGAGCGACCTGTGGAATTGTATATTAGCAGGCAGGCCAAGGTAGGGCCGATTGAGGGTGCCAAAGCGATGTACTTTACAGGGGCCAGTCCGCCGGCAGCCTGAAACGTTATCCACGCCTTCGAGCTTGGGCGGGTCAATCCATAGTCTACGGACTGAGGGGGGAGACCACAAAGTAGTGTCATCCGAGAAAAATTCCGTCATCCCGGGCGCAGACCCGGGATCCAGCGTGAGCGTGTTGCTGTGAGATAGCATGCTGGCTACAAGACGATTAGAAATCGATGCGGTTCGTGCCTCTCCATATCCTACGAGCTTGCGTGGTTCATGGTGCGAGGCCAGGAGCCATGGATAGCTTGTGGGTGAGCAAGGCGAACCCCAACGTGGCAGGGAATCTGGATGCCGACTACCGGTGAGCAGTGGCTACCGAACCAAGTGCGTGTTAATCACGGTAACAAGGCCGATCGCTGCGCTTATTCAAGCCTCGCGGCTGAGACCGCTTTGCTCAAGTTCATGTAGATAGGCCTGCCAGTTCTTTTCATAGTTGCGGCCCAGCGAGTAAAGGGTTTCCCAGGAAAAGATCCCGGTGTCGTGGCCGTCGTCGAAGCGTAGCAGCACCCCGTATTGTCCAACCGGTTCGATGGCAGTGATGGCAACCCCCCGTTTGCTACCGAGTAGATTCTTCTGTCCAGGCCCATGTCCTTGCACTTCGGCACTGGGTGAGTGAGTGCGTAGGTATTCAGCAGGTAGACGGAACCGGAGAGTATCGTCAAAAGTCACTTCAAGCTCACGGGCCAGGCGGTGCAGAACGATGTCAGTAGGGACGGCAGTCGGGTTCATAGGGGTTTAGGGGGCGAGGCCGAAATCTGGACTCAGGCTGGCCAAATCGGGCGCGGAACCGGCAACTTCAAGCAGAGCGCGGCAGTATGGTTCCTCAAAGCTGATCGTGGATATTTCATCCCAGGCAAACCAGGATGGCTCCCGCAGCCATTCTGCGTCGGGGCTAATTTCCTGGAGGTTGAAACCGTCATCCTCGAGGTTCAGCAGACGTCCGATATAGCAGACTTCAGTATCGTCTTCGCTGTCCACATGAACGCCGATTGCAGGGCTGTATGCCGCTGCGGCCTTAAGTACTTCGCGGATATGGTCCAGCGGAAAGGGCTCCGGCCTGGGGGGCACGATGTGCCGCGCAGCGAGAGCCTTCTCAATGAAGTGGTGATGTTGTTCCGGGGTTTCGAGTTCGGTGATGTCCCGATGCCGCATCGCATACATGCCATCGAAGCCAATACCATCGCCGATGACCGAAAGCAGAAAGAATTCACGGCCGATACCTGCGACGTAGCCACAAAAACTACCGTGTTCGAACGCACCACGCCATAAACGCACCAAGTTACCATGGCGGTGCGCTTCCCGAAGACGACCCCGAAAGCCGGGAATATGAAGTTGGATGACCGTGCCCATAGGACTTTTAAGCATAGCACCTGAGCCATCCGAAACGCTCAGAGTATGTAGCGGCTGAGATCTTCGTCGAGAACCAGGTTAGTGAGTGTTTTATCAACATATTCACGGTCAATCAGGTATTTCTCGCCGGATTTATCCGCCGCTTCGAAAGAGATTATCTCTAGCAAACGCTCCATTACGGTAGCCAGACGGCGGGCCCCAATGTTCTCGGTACGGCTGTTCACCTGGTCAGCGACCTCAGCCAAGCGGCGGATTCCATCAGGGGTGAACTCCAGGTGCACCCCCTCGGTGCGCATCAATTCGATGTATTGCAAGGTCAGTGAGTGCTTGGGCTCGGTGAGAATGCGCTCAAATTCCTTGCTACCTAGGGCATCCAGTTCAACCCGGATGGGCAGGCGGCCCTGTAATTCGGGGACTAGGTCGGAGGGTTTAGCCAGCGAAAAAGATCCCGAAGCGATGAACAGGATGTGATCGGTTTTTACCGGGCCATAGCGGGTGGATACGGTGGAGCCTTCGACCAAGGGCAGCAGATCCCGCTGTACGCCCTCACGACTGACTCCGCCATGAGTTTGTTCACGCCGTTCGGCAATCTTGTCGATCTCATCAAGGAATACGATGCCGGTTTGTTCAGCAGAGGTCACCGCCTGTTGGCGTAACTCTTCATCGTTGAGCAGTTTGCCGGCTTCTTCCTCGACCAGTAACGGACGGGCCTCACGGATACGCAGCTTGCGCTGCTGGTTGCGATTGCTGCCGATCGACTGGAACATCTGTCGAAGTTGCTGGCCCATCTCCTCCATGCCTGGTGGGGCCAGGATTTCGGTATTCATCGAGGCATGCAGTTCAAGTTCGATCTCGCGATCATCGAGTTCGCCATCGCGTAATTTTTGGCGGAACTTATCGCGGGTCGCCTCCCCGCCGCCCTCTCCCACCAGCGCATCAAGGACGCGCTCTTCGGCGGCGGCTTGCGCTGCGGCTTTTACATCTTCGCGTTTTTTCTCACGCACCAGGCCGAT
>CAJXGK010000190.1 GCA_913053815.1 uncultured Rhodanobacteraceae bacterium | reverse complement strand
GCGAGATTCTGGATTTACCGGTCGAGCAAAGGCTGGCGGGCAGTCTGGCATGCGCGGTGATTGCGGCGATAAAAGGTGCCGATATTATTCGTGTGCATGATGTCATCGAAACACGACAGGTATTGGATATAAGTATGGCTATTATCAACGCAGGTAGCGCTTAGGTACCTGTATTAAATTGGAGCAGTGATGACTCGAAAATATTTTGGCACGGATGGCATTCGTGGAAGAGTGGGGAAGTCACCCATCTCCCCAGACTTTATGCTGCGGCTGGGTTGGGCAGTGGGCAAAGCACTTGGACGCAAAGGAAAAGTGCTTATCGGCAAAGATACCCGAATTTCAGGCTACATGTTTGAATCGGCATTAGAAGCAGGGCTTTCGGCAGCTGGCGTCGATGTTTTACTTTTGGGTCCCATGCCGACCCCGGCAATCGCCTACCTGACCCGGACATTCAGGGCCGAGGCCGGTATTGTCATTAGTGCTTCGCATAATGCTTATGACGATAACGGGGTAAAATTTTTTACATCAGCCGGTACTAAACTGGATGATGATATTGAGTTGGCTATAGAAGCCGAATTGGAAAATAATATTCTGGTCGAGTCTTCCGCAAACCTTGGGAAAGCGGTTCGCATTGACGATGCGGCAGGTCGTTATATAGAGTTTTGTAAAAGTACTTTTCCATCGGCGTTACGTTTGCAGGGTCTTAAAGTGGTAATCGATTGCGCCCATGGCGCGACTTATCATGTGGCGCCGGCAGTTTTTTATGAACTGGGTGCCGAGATCACTACGATTGGTGCTGCGCCTAACGGACTTAATATTAATAAAAATGTAGGCTCGACCCATCCGCAATTGCTGCAAAAGGAGGTCGTGGACAGGCAGGCGGATTTGGGCATCGCTTTTGACGGCGACGGCGACCGTGTCATTATGGTAGACCATACCGGCGCAATCGTTGATGGCGATGAGTTGTTATATATTATTGCCGCTGGGTTACAGCAGCGCAATAAGCTCAAAGGCCCGGTTGTGGGTACCTTGATGAGCAATCTTGGTTTGGAGCACGCTTTGTCAAATCTTGGTAGTGGGCTAAAAAGAGCCAAAGTGGGTGACCGTTATGTTCTGGAAATGATGCGTAAAACCGGGGCCGTTATTGGCGGCGAAGGTTCAGGGCATATTATCTGCCTGAATTCGACGACGACTGGGGATGGCATTATATCAGCGCTGCAAGTGTTAGTGGCGGTTATCGAATCCGGGTCATCGCTACATGAGATTAAAAGCGGTATGACAAAGTATCCGCAAACACTGATTAATGTTGAGGTCAGTAAGCGAATAGAGCTTCAGGAAAATCGTAAAATAGTTGAAGCGGTTGCCCAGGCTGAGGCGGCGTTGCAAGATAAAGGCCGAATTTTGCTGCGTTACTCAGGAACCGAGCCACTGGTGCGTGTTATGGTCGAGGGCGAGGATATTCAACTGGTAAAAATGCAGGCAGAAAAATTGGCGACGGTGATTAAACAACAAATTACAGGTTAAGACATTGATTAGCTTTTGGTTTTTGAAATCACTTTAAAACGCAATGGTAGACTTAACGAAAATCGTTGATTTTTAAGGGATTCCCCGTTAAGATTGCCGTCATTTTCTAATTGATAAATAATTTGGAGCTTACTTTATGCGTGGTATGTTAGTTGCGGGCAACTGGAAAATGCATGGTTCGATGCACTCGACCCGCGAGTGGGTGGCCATGGTCAAGGCGATATCGTCTCCCACTTGTACCCGGGTCATGTTTCCCCCATTCCCATATCTGAGCACTGCAATGCAGGTAGCAACTTCTGATGAGGTTGCCATGGGCGCGCAGGATCTGAGTCAACATGCTGAAGGAGCTTACACCGGAGAGGTGGCGGCTTCGATGTTGCAGGATATCGGCGTTGAGTACGTGTTGGTGGGGCACTCGGAACGGCGTCAATACCACGCTGAAAGCGATGCGGTGGTGGCGGCTAAATTCCTGGCTGCGGTATCGGTTGGATTGCGTCCGGTGTTGTGTCTTGGTGAAACCCTTGAGGAGCGTGAGGCCGGTCGGACTGAAGAAGTGATTCGGCGGCAGCTCGGTACCGTTCTTGATCGGTGTGGATTAAGTGCTTTCAGCGAAGCGGTCATTGCCTATGAACCGGTCTGGGCGATTGGGACCGGGCACACCGCTCATCCTGATCAAGCGCAGCAGATTCATGCATTCATCCGTAGCCAACTGGCCGGGCGGGATGCTAAACTTGCCCGGATGACGCGGCTCCTTTATGGCGGCAGCGTCAAGCCGGACAATGCTGCCGAACTGTTTTCTGAGGCAGACATCGATGGTGGTCTCGTGGGCGGCGCCTCACTACAGGCGGTGGATTTTCTGGCGATCTGTGCGGCAGCTTCCTGAGCACTGCAGGCATAGACTGAAGACTTCAATTTCATGTTTACTCTGTTTTCCATTGTGTACATCCTGGTCGCTGCGACGATGATCGTATTGATCCTCTTGCAACGTGGCGAGGGGGCGGATGCGGGTGCCGGATTCGGCGGCGGCGCATCGGGTACGGTATTCGGGGCGAGTGGTTCGGCCAGTTTTCTTAGTCGAGCAACGGCTGCCCTGGCGGGCATTTTCTTTGTAGTCAGTCTGATCATGGCCATTTATCTTAGTCATCAGGGCTTGCAGAAGGTGCATCCTGGCCTTGGAGTCATGGCTGGACAGACGACACAGCCCGCGGCTAGAAAAGCGACCCCGGCTCCGGTACCGACGATACCGCGGGCAACGACATCAAAAGTCGCGACGCCTGCGCCCGTAAAACAATCTCCTTCGGCAGCTATTGAGACCAAGTCTAAGCAGAAGCCTAAGAAAACGGGATCCTGAATTTGGATATTCAGAATCCACTATAACCCCGCCCAGGTGGTGGAATCGGTAGACACGCTATCTTGAGGGGGTAGTGGCGCAAGCTGTGCGGGTTCGAGTCCCGCCCTGGGCACCATGTTTAATCCGGCCGTTCACCGTATAGGCGGCCACTGATACGCGCTATGGCGCGAAGGGAGTGCGAACGTGAGCGTACTTGCCGAATATTGGCCTGTGGTACTGTTCTTGGTCGTAGCGGCCGGTCTTGGTATCGTTCTTATTGTCATTGGCCTTTTGGCTGCACCGCACCGGCCGGAGCCCGAAAAACTCTCACCTTATGAATGCGGTTTTGAAGCTTTTGAAGATGCGCGCATGAAATTCGATGTGCGCTATTACTTGCTGGCCATTCTATTCGTCATCTTCGATCTTGAGATTGCCTTCATGTTTCCCTGGGCGGTGGTGTTTGAGCGGGTTGGACTGATCGCGCTGATTGAGATGATCTTGTTTATTGGTCTGCTGGCGATTGGCTTTATCTATATCTGGAAAAAAGGAGCGCTGGAATGGGAGTAATCCAATCCATCGACCGGATGATGCACAATCCGGAGCCGCTTGATTTTGTAGACGATATTCTCCGACCCACGCCTGATAATCCGGTTTTACAACGGGGCTTGGTAACGACTTCGGTCGATGCCTTGATGAATTGGGCACGCACCGGATCAATGTGGCCGGTGACCTTCGGACTGGCCTGCTGTGCGGTGGAAATGATGCATGCGGGGGCTTCGCGTCTTGATCTTGATCGTTATGGAGTGGTGTTCCGTGGCTCGCCCCGCCAATCGGACGTGATGATCGTCGCTGGAACCTTGGTCAACAAGATGGCCCCGGCATTGCGCAAGATCTACGACCAGATGCCTGACCCTAAGTGGGTCATTTCCATGGGTTCTTGTGCCAATGGTGGGGGTTACTACCACTATTCCTACTCGGTGGTGCGCGGTTGCGATCGTATCGTTCCGGTTGATATCTACGTACCGGGATGTCCACCGACTGCCGAGGCGCTGATTCATGGGATTCTGCAGCTGCAGAAGAAAATCCGCCGTACCCAAACTATCGCGCGTTGAGAAGGATCCGCTATGAGTGCAACATCTACGAGAACTCTTGCTGACCGGCTTGTCACCCGGTTTGGTTCAAAACTCGAATCGGTCGGTGTCGCCTTGGGTGAAACGACGATTCAAGTTCCTGCCGAGGATCTGCTGGAAGTAGCCATAGCATTGCGTGACGAGTCCGAATTTCACTTCGAACAACTCATCGATTTGTGTGGGGTCGATTATCTTAACTACGGTGAAGATGAGTGGGCAACTTCCGAAGAGGTGAGTGGGCAAGGTTTCTCTCGTGGGGTCGAAGGCCAGGGCCCGGGACGTTTCAATTGGAGCGAGCGACCGCGCGATGTACAGATGTCGCGGCGTTTCGCCGCAGTACTGCACCTGCTCTCTCTGGAGCACAATTGGCGCTTGCGAGTACGTGTATTTTGTGTGGATGATGCGGTACCACGCGTGCCTTCGGTAACCAGCATCTGGCCGGGTGCCAACTGGTTTGAACGTGAGGCCTTCGACCTTTTCGGTATCCTTTTCAAGGGTCACCCAGATCTGCGGCGAATTCTTACAGACTATGGGTTTGTCGGGCATCCATTTCGTAAAGATTTCCCACTGTCCGGTCATGTTGAAATGTGTTACGACGAAGAAAAAGGTCGGGTAATCTATCAGCCTGTTTCCATTGAACCTCGAGTTCTTGTCCCCAGGGTAATTCGGGAGGAGGGTTACGGTGCCTGAAATACGCAATTACACAATGAACTTTGGCCCGCAGCATCCA
>CAJXGK010000189.1 GCA_913053815.1 uncultured Rhodanobacteraceae bacterium | reverse complement strand
AAAGCTCAAAACCCGAGCATCGGGCGCCGGGGGTCGACGGGCCGTCTCTTATGGAAAATTATCCACGCCAAACAGTCTCTGGACAAAACGGTTCAAACCGCGTGAAGCACTACACTAGTTGGCTGCGGTGGACCGTATTTGTTGTACAAAGGGGGGGCTACTGGGATAATTACGGTTTTTGCAGATTCTCATGCGCGCACGTTTACTGGATGGCCGCAAGATTGCCGACGAAATTCTCACTCGTATCGCAGCACGCGTCGAGCAACGTTGCCTGCATGGGTATATTGCGCCCGGCCTCGCCGTTGTATTGGTCGGTAGCGATCCCGCTTCATCTGTCTATGTGCGCAACAAGCTACGCGCTTGCCAGCGCACGGGTTTTCGCTCTCTAGACTATGACCTGCCCGCCGACACGACGCAGCAACAACTCGAAGCGCTCGTTGACCGCTTGAACCGCGATCCATCCGTGCACGGCATTTTGGTACAGCTACCACTACCGGAGCATCTGGATGCCGGCGCATTGATTCACCGGATCGATCCACGCAAAGATGTGGATGGCTTCCATGCCGAGAATGTCGGCCGCCTGGCCCTGCGCCAACTGGGGCTTAGACCCTGCACGCCCAAGGGGGTTATGACTCTGCTTGGCCATACTGATCAACCGGTGCGTGGACAGCATGCCGTAGTACTTGGAGCATCCAATCATGTGGGCCGCCCCTTGACTCTGGAGCTGCTGATTGCCGGTTGCACCACCACTTGCTGCCACAAATTCACCCGTAATCTTGAACAGCATGTGCGCGATGCGGATATTTTGGTTGTGGCGGTAGGGCGACCGGGCCTGGTACCGGGCGAGTGGATCAAGGATGGAGCGGTAGTGATCGATGTCGGGATCAATCGTAGCGAGGATGGCCGTCTGGTGGGTGATGTGGATTTTGTAGGGGCGGCACGTCGCGCCAGCTGGATTACCCCGGTTCCGGGTGGGGTGGGGCCGATGACGGTGGCCACTTTAATGGAAAATCCTCTACAAGCCGCTGAGACCATTGATCCTTAAACCACGATTCACCATCCATTATTACCGTCTTTCAGGAAAACGCTTATGCGCATACTCACCGAGGCCCTCACTTATGATGATGTCTACTTGGTCCCTGCCTATTCGGAGACCCTGCCTCGTGATGTCGATACTTGTAGTTTGCTCACGCGCCGTATCCGGCTGAATATCCCGGTCGTTGCCGCTGCCATGGACACCGTGACCGAGGCTCGTCTGGCTATCACCATGGCCCAGCTCGGTGGTATCGGCATCATCCACAAGAACATGTCACTCGAACAGCAGGCCGCCGAGGTTCGTTTAGTCAAGAAGTTCGAAGCCGGGGTCATCCGTAATCCGATCACGGTCGATCCGCAAACCTCCATTCAAGACGTCATGCAGTTGACCCGGTCGCACAATATATCCGGGGTCCCCGTTGTCGAGGGAGCCCAGCTAGTCGGTATCGTCACCAGTCGTGACCTACGTTTCGAGAAGAAACCCGATGATCCGGTACGCAATATCATGACTCGAAAGGAGCGATTGATTACGGTGCAAGAGGGTGCCAGTCAGGATGAGGTACTCAATCTTCTGCATCGCCACCGCATCGAAAAAGTATTGGTAGTCAATGATGCCTTCCAATTGCGTGGTTTGATTACGGTCAAGGATATTCAGAAGGCGCGCGACAACCCGAACGCGGCCAAGGATGGTCATGAGCGGTTGCTTGTTGGTGCAGCAGTAGGGGTGGCGGGTGATACCGAACAGCGCATCGAGGCTCTCACCACCTCTGGAGTGGACGTCGTGGTGATTGATACCGCGCACGGCCATTCGCAGGGGGTGATTGAACGCGTTCGCTGGACCAAGCGAACCTATCCAGATCTTGAGGTTATTGCCGGCAATATTGTCACGGGGGAGGCAGCAAAGGCTTTGTTGGATGCCGGTGTGGATGCTGTGAAGGTCGGAGTCGGACCGGGTTCCATCTGTACGACACGTATCGTGGCCGGAGTGGGGGTGCCGCAGATTACTGCCGTTTCCATGGTCGCCAAGGCCTTACAGGGCAGCGGTGTACCACTGATCGCGGATGGTGGCATCCGTTTTTCGGGTGATGTGGCCAAGGCCATCGCGGCAGGCGCCTCCACCGTGATGCTGGGGGCCATGTTTGCCGGAACCGAAGAGGCCCCCGGTGAAGTGGAACTTTTCCAGGGCCGTTCCTACAAGAGCTATCGGGGCATGGGCTCGCTGGGTGCTATGCAGCTTGGCTCCAAAGATCGTTACTTTCAGGATGAGACGGATACTGACAAATTGGTACCGGAAGGGATAGAGGGCCGAATACCTTACCGAGGGCCTTTGCAGGCAATCGTCCATCAGCTAATTGGAGGGCTAAGATCGTCAATGGGTTATTGTGGCTGTGCCACCATCAAGGCCATGCAGAGTACGCCCCAATTCGTCCGCGTATCCGCCGCCGGTATGCGCGAAGGCCACGTACACGATGTGCAGATTACTAAGGAAGCTCCCAATTATCATCAGGATTGATGGCCGTTCTCACTATGCTTCCTTGCGCAAAAAAAACTATGACCGGCATCCACAATGACAAGATTCTGATTCTCGATTTTGGCTCGCAGTACACCCAGTTGATTGCGCGGCGCATCCGGGAGATCGGCGTGTATTGCGAGATATGGGCTTGGGATCATGATCCTGAAGCCATTCGCGCCTGGGCCCCACGAGGCATCGTTTTTTCCGGGGGACCTGGCTCGGTTACCGAGGTAGATTCTCCACGAGTTCCCCAACGAGTGTTTGCTTTGGGTATCCCCCTCTTGGGTATCTGCTATGGCATGCAGGCTATGGCCGTGCAGCTTGGGGGGAGAGTTGAAGCCGGGCATGAACGTGAGTTTGGCTACGCTACCGTGCGCCTCACCTTGCCCTGTCAGCTGCTCGACCCAACCGCTGCATCACGGCCTACACCGACCGGTGAAGGCGAATCTTGGATGGGCACAGCACCACAGCACCATTGGCAGACCTTGCCGATATCCGGTTCCCAGATTCTGGATGTCTGGATGTCTCATGGTGACCGTGTCACCCAATTGCCGGATGGCTTTGTGGGGTAGCTGACACGGACAACGTTCCATTGGTGGCGATGGCTGATGAGATTCGCCACTGGTATGGCTTGCAGTTCCATCCCGAAGTCACCCATACCGATAACGGGCTGCAAATACTGCGTCGCTTCGTTCTCGATATATGTGCTTGTAAAGCCCTCTGGGTTTCCCGCTATATCATCGCGGATTTGTCACAACGCATTCGTGAGAAAGTGGGCCAGGACCAGGTTCTACTTGGGCTGTCGGGTGGCGTTGATTCCTCGGTGGTCGCGGCCCTGTTGAAACAAGCGATCGGTGAGCAACTGGTCTGCGTGTTCGTAGATAACGGTCTGTTGCGTCAAGGTGAATCCGAACAGGTCATGGAGACCATGGCCCGAAACCTGGGAGTGCGGGTGATTCGAGTTGACGCAGCGCAGCGATTCTTTGCCGCGCTGCGTGGGGTGGTGGATCCGGAACAGAAGCGCAAAATCATTGGGCGTATTTTTGTCGAGGTTTTCGAGGAACAATCCCACCAGCTTGAAGGAGTGCGCTGGCTTGCCCAAGGCACTATTTATCCCGATGTGATCGAGTCAGCAGGGGCCAAAACGGGTAAAGCGCAAGTGATCAAAAGTCATCACAACGTGGGGGGATTACCCGAACGCATGCTGTTGCGACTGCTCGAACCACTGCGTGAGCTGTTCAAGGATGAAGTCCGCCGGATCGGTGAGTCACTCGGGCTTCCCCATGAAATGGTGTATCGGCATCCTTTCCCGGGCCCCGGGCTCGGGGTGCGTATTCTGGGCGAGGTAAACCCTGAGTATGCCGAGTTGCTCAGGCATGCGGATGCCATCTACATAGAAGAACTGCGTGCCCATAACCTTTACGACAAGGTCAGCCAAGCTTTTGCGGTGTTCTTGCCGGTCCGCTCGGTCGGCGTCAAGGGTGATGGACGTGCTTATGAATGGGTGATTGCCTTGCGCGCCGTGGAGACCGTTGATTTTATGACCGCCCGCTGTTCGCATCTCCCTTACCCCTTTCTTGATAAAGTCTCGTCGAGAATTATCAATGAGATAAAAGGTATTTCCCGGGTTGTATATGATATAAGTAGTAAGCCTCCCGCAACGATCGAATGGGAATGAGCTGCGCTGGCTGGTATTGACCGGCAATTTGTAGATCGTTAGTAAACCAGGGGTAGCCTGGTTGATTCATTTTTTGTCAGTTTCTTGCGAGAGGAACTCAGTATCTTGTTAGGATCCCCGCCGCACCAAAATATATACGATATAGCGTGTCAATTAACATTATACGGTTTGCCGTATAGGCATTAAATACCTGTCTCATCCCGTGTGGTTATATTCCGGGAAGGAGTTATCCTTTGTTCCAAGCGAGAGAGGTTTTGAAGAGTCTCGCGAGCAATAGCGCCAGCTAAGGCCAAGGTGTGCGTGAATTCGAGGGGAAACTTATTGAATTCGGCAGCGAGGGCGACCACGTTCACCTGTTGGTGGAGTACCCGCCGGAGTTCGTCGTGTCTACACGGGTGAACCGCCTCAAAGGCGTCTCCAGCCGCCTGTTGTGCAAGGATCAACTCGATATCCGGAAACGCTGCTGCGTAACCTGGTTGCCTGAGTGTACCGAAAAAGATACAC
>CAJXGK010000188.1 GCA_913053815.1 uncultured Rhodanobacteraceae bacterium | reverse complement strand
GGGCTTGAGGGGTCGTAGCGAGGCGAATGAAAAATTGAGGACCGTTTTTTGATCTTTTGAGGCAAATAGGGGTTCTATTTAACGATAAAGAGCGAAAAAATGGACCGATTTTCCGCCGCCGTAGTAGATTCTTCCCAAGTCCGACAAGCTCCTCGGGAGCATTCAAGTTCATCCAGCCGCCGCCGCAACGGTACCGGATGACGAGCCCTTTTTAGCCGCCTACGTAGAGGCACCATGCGTTCGAAACGCTCCATGATCCCAGCCTTTTTACTTTCGCCCAGCATGCCGAGCATAAAGCTTGCCGGTAAGCCCTCATCACAGCCCAGCGGACTGGGTCGCTTTTACCCCGCTACTGCAAAAGATTTGCCTAACCCTTTTACCACGACTTGGCTGACCTATCGCTTCGAAATCTGTGGACTTATCACCGCGGCCAGCAAGTCGCCTGCGCCACGGGCAAGCAGCGCCTCGGCTAGTCTGCGGCCCAGCCCTTCCGCCTGCTCCAGACTACCGGAGATCTTATCCCTGATCAGCTTGCCGGTTTGCGCGTCCCCGACCAGGCCCTGCAGGTGTAACCGCTGTTCACCCAGTACGGCGTAGGCCCCAACGGGGACCGAACAATTACCACCAAGGGTGGCATTGAAAGCACGTTCCGCACTGACTGTACAGCGGGTTTCATAATCATCGAGTGGTTGCAGCCACTCCATGATGCGCACATCTGCAGCGCGCGCCTCAATGGCAATCGCCCCCTGCCCCGGTGCTGGCAGCCAGTCGGGAGGGGCCAGACGCTCTTGAATCACCGCAGCCAGACCCAGCCGTTCAAGGCCGGCCGCAGCAAGGATGATTGCGTCATAGCCTCCCGCCTCCAGCCGGGCCAGGCGAGTGTTTACGTTGCCGCGCAAGCTCTGCAACTGGAGGTCTGGACGTAAAGCCCGCAACTGGGCCTGCCTACGCAACGAGGACGTGCCGACGCGAGCGCCATGAGGAAGCGAATGCAAACGCGGGTAACGAACGCTGACGAAGGCATCTGCCATATCAGCTCGGGTCAGAATCGCCGCCAAGGTAAACCCCGGCTCCAGCTCGACCGGGACATCTTTCAGTGAATGCACCGCCAGATCGGCCTGCCCTTCCAACATGGAGACCTCGAGTTCTTTCAGGAACAAACCCTTGCCACCGAGTTCGGCCAGCGATCGGTCCAGCACTTCATCACCCCGGGTGGACATCGGCTGTAACTGCACTTGCAAGTCAGGATGCAGCCGGCGTAATCGCTGCGCCACGTGCTCAGCCTGCCAAAGGGCCAGGGCACTCTGTCGGGTGGCAATTCGAATAGTTGCTGACATGATGTTCCGGAATCATTCACCACGCAAAAACTTGCGCAGCAGGGGTAAGTTACGACGACTGACCGGCAAAGTCAGATCGCTGCCGACCAAACGTGCCAGCGTGCGACCATCCGCGCAAGGTTTCAAGCCCAACAGGCGCTCCTTGGGAATCAAACAGCATCGGTGCAACCGTAAAAAGCGTTCTGGATAAGCGTGCTCCAGCGCCTTCAGCGACACCTCGATCAGAGCGTGACCCTCTTCATATTGGACCTCTACATATTTGTCATCAGCCTGCAGCACAATAATCTTCTCCAGTGAAATGCGGAGGGTCTCACCGCGAACCCGCGCACTGAGATAGATGGGCTCGTAGGCGGGCGGATGAACATTAAGACGCTCGGCACGCCGCAAGGCTTCGCACAATCGGGCCTGGACGACCGGTTTGAGCAGATAGTCTGCGACATGCAGATGGAATGCCTCCAGAGCATGCTGCGCATACGCTGTACAGAAGACCACCTGCGGAGGGGTGGGCAGCACTGAGAATCGGTGCGCCAGATTGATGCCATCCAGACCCGGCATGGCGATGTCCAGCAACACGACATCTGGGTACGTCAAGGCCAGGCATTCCAGCACCTCCTGGCCACTACCGACACTACCGACCCACTCGGCACCCGGGCACTGGCGCAGCATGATTTCCAGCCGTACCCGTGCCAACGGCTCGTCATCGGCGATGAGGATACGCATCGGGGAATCGCAACGTTGCTTGCCAGTATCCATCGTCATGAGTAATGCTCAGCGAGGCCTGATGGCCAAAATGGTAACGGATAAGCGACTCGACATTGGTAAGCCCGTGTCCCGAGCCATGCGAGGCAGGAATCTCGGGCAAGGGATTGCGCACCGAGATTTCCAAGCCCTTGACACCCCGACGCCCACGAATTTCCAGTACTCCACCTTCGACCCGCGCAGCGATACCATGACGTAGCGCATTTTCTACCAGCGGCTGTAACAGCCAGCGGGGCACCACCCGTTCCTTCGGTAAATCGTCAAGATCACGCGCAATCTGCAACCGCTCACCTAAGCGTAACTGCTCAATGGCCAGATAATCATCCAGCCGCTGCAAGACCTCACCCAGGGTCGATTCGGAACTTTCATCCAGTGCTGCACGGAGGATTTCCGACAGGCTGACCAGTGCCTGTTCGGCTCTGTCCGGGGCCACTCGCAACAGGGCGGCCACCGTATTCAGGCTGTTAAAAAGAAAATGCGGCTCAATCCTTGTCTGCAAGGCATCCAACTGGGCGAGAGCCAAAGCTTCACGACGTGACCGCCATTCACCCAACACCCACAGGTATCGAAACATGGCCGCACTAACCAGCGTGGCCGCTCCACCGATACCCAACAGAAACCGGCCACGACGGCTCCCGATGAGCTGAATCCCCAGTACATAATCAAAGTGCCAGATTACAGCCGTTGTGGCGATGGTCACTGTTATCAATAACAGCCAAGCGGCTATCCAAGGCCAGACTCCGGGCAACTTTTGCAATACCGGTCTGGCCTTGCACAACACCACCCCACCAATAATCGCCAGCCATGCCGCCAGCAGCCCCGCGAGACCCCAGTCTTGGACATCAATGCGGTGTCCTGGCGCCAACAACATCACCCAAGATACCAGAATCGAAACCGCAAAAAACGCGCCAAATACCAGCGGCGCACAAAAGTCGGGCAGAGGCTGGCGCGGACCGCGCAGGTTCACACGTCTTCCTGAAAATGCTTCGATAGCCAGACTCGCAAGTCAGTAATCTCAGCCGCAACCACTTGGTGCGCCATGCTGTAAGTATGCCAGTCCACATCATGACCGAGCGCCCGCAGACTATCCCGCGCCGCCATTCCGAGCAGGTACGGGAGAACCGGATCTAACTGCCCGTGAGCCATAAATACCGGCAAAGTGGCGTTAACCTGAGTTGCACCGCGTCTTAGCTCCTGGGCGTCAGGGACATACGTCGACAGCGCGATGAGCCCGGCCAAACGTTGGGGATAGTGAAGTGCCGTGGATATTGCTACCGCGCCCCCTTGGGAGAAGCCCGCCAGGAAGATATTCTCCTCAGCAATGCCGTGCTGGGCCTGCTCCTGAATAAGCCGACCGATCTGCTGCCTGGCTTCACCCATCCCGGTTTCATCCTGCGGTACATTCAGACCAAAACCGTAGATGTCGTACCAGGCCCGCATCCGCATCCCCCCATTAACGGTCACCGCTCGTAACGGTGCCTGCGGAAAAACAAACCGTAGAGCGGGTCCATCCGGTTGCACGAGTTGGGGCACCAACGGTTCGAAATCATGTCCGTCAGCACCCAGCCCATGCATCCAGATCACCGCATACTGGGGTGTAGCCCCGGTTTCGACCACCACGCAAGATTCCAACATGAATGCTCCAACAGGTATTGAGGTTGTTCATGGTGCTCCAAGCGTGCTCGAGCGCAAAGCACCACGACTTCTGGCTATCACCCCGTATCCGCTGAATCAGCACAGCCCCACATCATCTGTGGCGAAACAAGACTTGACCCTTGGCATTCCTAGCCTTCCAGGCCTTCTCGCTGACCAGCAGCATGGTGCTCAGAGGTATCTGCCCAGAACGGGTTTCACGCAACAGGATATACACAGTCATCAGCTTGGGGGTGCTGGCTGGTAGCCAATGCACATCGGTATTCTTTTGCGCCAACACCGGGCTGCTCTGTACCTTAAGCAGGTAAAACGCCATGGCACCCGAGATCGGTACAGCGGAAAGCGGCGGGGCCGGCAGAAGTTTTAGGCAACGGCGCTATAGGGCTGGGTACCGCCCGTACATTGGGAGCCAATAGCAAAAAGCTAAGTAGGGGCTTGTCGGACTTGGGGGGGCGTAGCGAGGCGGATGAAAAATCGAGGCCAGTTTTTGATCTTTTGAAGCGAATAGTGATTCTATTTAACGATGAAGACCGAAAAAATAAACCGATTTCCCCGCGCCATAGTAGATCTTACCCAAGCCCGACAGGCTCATAGCCCGACAGATTACTGGCTTTGCTCCATGCATGATCCACCGTCCCCGATTAGCGACGAGGATACCCGGCTTTTTCGTGAGTCGGTGGGCAAGGTCCGGCGGCTGCGCAACCCCCGCTCAACCCCGCTGGAAAAACCCCGACCGGCACCACGGCCAAGGCAACAGCAAACCGCTATGGATGACGTTTATGCGGCACCGTACATCAGTGATTTCAATCCTGAGCAGCTCAAGGTAGGTGAAGAATTAGCCTTTCTTCGGTCCGGCTATTCACCCAAGATCCTGCGACGACTGAAGCGCGGCAAGCTAAGCATCCAGAACGAACTGGACCTGCATGACCTGAACATAAGCACCGCCAGTGCGGCGATTCACAACTTTCTCGAAGACAGTCGCCGCCGTGGTCTGCGCTGTGTGAAGATCATCCACGGCAAGGG
>CAJXGK010000187.1 GCA_913053815.1 uncultured Rhodanobacteraceae bacterium | reverse complement strand
AGATCCACGCGGGGGGCCTCGACATATTGCATGATCGTCTCAAATAACGGAGTCATATCGCCTTCGCGTACCTCCGGGGTGAGACTGGCGTAGCCGTGCAAAGCCGAGGTATAAACGACGGGAAAGTCGAGCTGTTCTTCACTGGCGCCAAGACGGTCGAACAGATCGAAAGTGGCATTAAGTACCCAGTCCGGTCGTGCGCCGGGTCGGTCGATCTTGTTGATCACCACGATCGGTTTGAAGCCCATTTCGAAGGCTTTTTGGGTAACGAAACGGGTTTGTGGCATGGGGCCGTCTATGGCATCGACCAGCAGCAATACCGAATCGACCATGGACAGCACTCGCTCAACTTCGCCACCGAAATCGGCGTGCCCCGGGGTGTCGACGATATTGATACGGTTATCACGCCAGCGAATGGCCGTGTTCTTGGCCAGAATAGTGATGCCGCGTTCCTTTTCCTGATCGTTTGAGTCCATCACTCGATCCGTTATCACGGTGCGCTCATTGAATGTGCCCGTCTGCCTGAGCAGCTGGTCAATGAGTGTGGTTTTGCCGTGGTCGACGTGCGCCACAATGGCGATGTTGCGAAGATTTTCGATGGACATACGAAATAGGCCCGGTGGGGTCCAGGGCACCTGCGTCAGGGTAACCAGCAATTATACATAGGTTGCAGAGTACCTGACGCTAGTGGTTCCTTCCATGGTTCCCTGAACATGAAGGTCAGGTTGGTGGCATGCGGGGGGTGGGGGCTTGGGATTAACCAAAGATGGCCATCATGTTTAAGATCCCATATCGGCGTAGGGACACCTCAATAAACCTACTGGGAGGAAGTGATAGACAATAACGACTTCCCTAAGAGCCCAGTCGGACTGGGGAAGAATCGACTACAGCGGTGGAAAATCGGTCCATTTTTTCGCTCTTTATCGTTAAATAGAACCACTATTCGCCTCAAAAGATCAAAAAACGGTTCTCGATTTCTCATCCGCCTCGCTACGACCCCCCAAGTCCGACAAGCGCCTAGTCGTGGATGATTTTTCTCAATCGCTGCAAGCCGGTGCTGGGGGAAAGGTGCGATCCAGCCAGGCTGCGACGGGAAGATCCTTGCTGCGCAGAAACTGCGGACTAAAGAGCTTGCGTTGGTAGCGTGTTCCCGAGTCGCACAGGGCGGTCACAATGACATGCCCCGGTCCCATCTCACGAGCCAGCCGGATGGCCCCGGCCATATTGATTCCACTGGAGCCCCCTACACACAAACCCTCTTCAATAAGTAGTCGATGGATGAGGGGTACGGATTCGGTGTCAGGTATGGAATAGGCCGTATCGACGGGGGCTCCCGCGAAATTGGCGGTGATCCGGCTTGACCCGATCCCTTCGCTGATGGAGTTACCTGTGGCCTTGAGTTCGCCGTGCAGTACATAGTGGGCCAATGCAGAGCCGGCAGGATCGGCCAAGGCAATGCGTACCTTGGAGTTATAGGCTTTCAATGCCTGACCGACCCCGGCTAGGGTACCGCCAGTACCGGTAGCACAAACAAAGCCATCAACTTGGCCTGAGGTTTGTTCCCAGATCTCCGGCCCGGTAGTGCGAGCGTGGAATTCACGATTTGCCGTGTTGTCGAACTGGTCAGCGAACCAAGCACCATGAGGCTCATTTTCGGCCAGTTCGGCAGCCAGTGCACGGGCAATATGCACATAGTTTCCGGAATCTTTGTAGGGTTTGGCTGGAACCAGACGCACCTCGGCACCGGTTAAGCGCAAGGCATCGATTTTCTCCGGACTCTGGGTCTCGGGCATTACGATAATGGTTCGATAACCGCGACTGTTGCCGAGCAGAGCCAGACCGATACCGGTATTACCCGCAGTACCCTCCACGATCACCCCGGAGGGGTGGATCAATCCCCGGTTTTCGGCGTCTTGCAGCATGCCAAGCGCGGTACGGTCCTTGATAGATCCTCCAGGATTGAGAAATTCTGCTTTAGCGAGAATTTCACAACCGCTGATCTTAGAAGCATAGTGCAGGCGAATAAGTGCGGTATGGCCAATCATGGCCGCCAGATCGGGTCGGCTTTCCATTAATAGATCATCCAGTTGAGGGAACATGCATAGGAAATTATCATATCCGTTGCGGGAGGGTTGTGAGTGATCAGGTGGTAAGATTTATTAGAATATCGGCGTGGGGTACGATGGGAACGGGAGACCAGGATACATGCCGGTATCCTGGCCGCTCAGGTGTTTAAATCGATGCGCTCGACTCGACGGAATCCTCTTGGTAGAACTCCGCCTCGGGTGGCCCGGCTGCCGCCGTATTCGATCAGGTCTGACCATTTCAGACCGAGCTTGCGTTGTCCTGCCCGCAAGGTCAGTTTACCAGTACCCTCGCTGATCACCACTACCCCAACCACTTGAATGCCTGCGTCGCGGCGCACCTTGGATATATCGATAAGTTTTAGGCCTTTGCCACGATTGAGCTCGGGTAGCTCGGCGACCGAAAACATCAGCAGGTGGCCGTCGCTGGTGACCACAACCAGACGATCTCTTGCTGGGTCCAGGGTTACGCGCGGCATTAACACCGCATCATTCCGGCCCAGGCTAATTATTTGCTTGCCAGCCTTGTTGCGGCTGTGCAGGGTGCCCAGATGGGTGACAAATCCGTAGCCCTGGGCACTGGCTAAGACAATGCGGGTATCGGCATCACCGATGGTCAGGGACTGGAAGGTTGCTCCAGGAGGGGGGCTGAAGCGCCCGGTCAGTGGTTCACCATTGCTACGCGCCGAGGACAGGGTGTGCGTGGGGGTACTGTAGGCGCGGCCGCTTGAGTCAAAAAATACTACCGGCTGGTTGCTACGTCCGCGCACAGACACCAAGTAGGTGTCACCTTCACGATAATTCAGGCTGGCAGGATCAATATCATGACCTTTAGCGGAGCGTACCCAGCCTTTTCCTGACAGTACCACGGTGACGGGTTCGGAGACCAGTAGAGCGCTTTCATCCATGGCTTGTGCTGCTTCGCGTTCAACAATGGGCGAGCGTCGGGTGTTGCCATGGCGTTCGGCATCTTCCCGTAGTTCCTGCTTGATCAGACGGCACAGCTGGGTGGGAGATTTCAACAGTACGCTGAGGCGTGCGCGTTCCTCTTCGAGCTGCGCACTCTCGGTGTTGATTTTCATCTCCTCGAGGCGAGCCAATTGCCGCAGCCGCGTTTCGAGAATGTAGTGGGCCTGTATCTCACTGAGGGCAAAGCGATGCATCAGTACCGGCTTAGGTTCGTCCTCGCTGCGAACGATACCAATCACCTCATCCAGGTTGAGAAAGGCAATACGCAGACCCTCAAGCAGATGCAGCCGCTGTTCGACCTTGTTGAGACGGTATTGCAGGCGGCGGCGGACGGTGTCGGTACGAAACCGCAACCACTCGGTGAGGATGCTCCGCAAATTTTTGACCTGTGGACGGCCGTCTAGGCCGATCAGGTTGAGGTTGACGCGATGGCTTTTCTCCATGTCGGTGGTAGCAAATAAATGCTGCATCAGTGCGGTGTTATCCACGCGCTTGGAGCGGGGTATCAGTACCAGGCGGATGGGGTTCTGGTGATCGGATTCGTCGCGCAGGTCTTCGAGCCAGGGTAGCTTCTTGGTCCGCATCTGTTGGGCGATCTGTTCCAGAATTTTCGCTGGTGAAACCTGATGGGGCAGGGCCGTCACGATGATGCGGCCGTCATCTTCATGATAGATGGCACGGCTGCGGATTGAGCCGTTACCCGATGTGTACATGGCCATGATCTCGCTACGCGGGGTGATGATTTCTGCTTCGGTTGGGTAATCCGGACCATGGATATGCTCACACAGTTGGGGGATATCCGCATCGGGATCATCGAGCAGGTGCAGGCAGGCGCTTACGACTTCACGCAGGTTGTGGGGCGGTACATCAGTCGCCATGCCTACGGCAATGCCGGTAGCACCGTTGAGCAGTACATGCGGAACCCGGGCGGGTAACCAAGCCGGTTCTTGCAAGGTGCCATCGAAATTGGGATTGAAGTCGACCGTACCCTGGCCCAGTTCGGCCAGCAGCAGCTCCGAGAAGCGGGTGAGTTTGGCTTCCGTGTAACGCATTGCCGCAAAGCTTTTGGGGTCGTCAGGTGAGCCGAAATTGCCCTGTCCGTCGATCAGTGGATAGCGATAGGAAAACGGTTGGGCCATCAGCACCATGGCCTCATAACAAGCACTGTCGCCATGCGGATGAAATTTGCCGATGACATCGCCAACAGTACGGGCACACTTCTTGGGTTTGGCCGTAGCGGCTAGGCTCAGCTCACTCATGGCGTAGATGATGCGTCGCTGAACCGGCTTCAGCCCATCACCGAGAAATGGCAGGGCCCGGTCGAGCACCACGTACATGGAATAGTCGAGATAAGCACGCTCAGCGTAGTCCTTGAGCG
The DNA here is from genome assembly GCA_913053815.1 of uncultured Rhodanobacteraceae bacterium. GTDB lineage: Bacteria > Pseudomonadota > Gammaproteobacteria > Xanthomonadales > Rhodanobacteraceae > Metallibacterium. The sequence continues at coordinate 346 of CAJXGK010000187.1, read as the reverse complement.
GGATCTGTTCGAAATTGGCTTGCAGAATCATGATGGCCTAGTCGTTGCTACGGCAATATGAGGATTGTGCCGCAAGCGCACAATAAATGCAGAAAAGGGAGTCTCAAAATACGCTTTGTCGGCGATCTTGCATGACCCCAGGTGAACGCTTGGCCGCTCATGGGATCCATCATTCTTCCCTACGACTATCTGCTCCACGGCGGGGGGGAACGTGGCTATCACACCGTGGTCAGCCTTTGCCGTAGATTCCTGGTGCGGCCCTACAGTTGCGCACCGAGGCGGGTGCCCTGATCAATGGCTCGCTCGGCATCGAGTTCGGTAGCACGTTCGGCTCCGCCGATCAGAT
>CAJXGK010000186.1 GCA_913053815.1 uncultured Rhodanobacteraceae bacterium | reverse complement strand
CTAAAGCAGGGAGCAGCGAGCATCATCATCAGGGTCATGAACACATGGACCACGACGAAATGGCCTTTATGTCCATGGTCGAAGTCACTAAGGATCTACCACGCAGCCCGGATGGCCTACCTATGGACTGGATCGAGGTGCCTTTTGGCCCGGTATTTCCGGGCCTACCCGGTGGTCTGCTGCTAAACCTGACACTCGACGGTGATACCGTCACCAAAGTCCAAGCTGAGTCGCTAGTTGGCGGGGCAAACCTTATGTCGGTGTCCGGAATGGCGGCAACCCGTTTCGTTGAGCAGCTCGAAACAATGGATCCACTCGCCCCCGTGGCCTACCGCCTGCTGGCCTGTCGTGGCCTGGAAGAAGCAAGTGGCGACCGTCCTAATGAGCCCGTACTGCGCGGGCGTGTTGCGGCGCTGGAGCATGAGCGTATTACCAGTCACCTGGGCTGGTTGGAACAGTTAGGGCGACAGACCGGCCTGGCCTGGCTTGAACACCACGCGACCCGCCTACAACGAGTCTGTCTGCAGACCGATTTTTCACAAATCTCGCACCTACCATCGACCCTGCGGGCCTTCACAAAACGGCTTATGCAAACCCCATTGCTGCGCGCCCGCCTGGCCGGTATTGGTACCGTGACTGCAGACTCCAACTTGCGAGGCCCGGTGGCACGGGCTGCCGGCTTGGCCAGCGACGCGCGCAGCGGCGATGTGACCTATCAGGCCTTGTCCTTCAGAAGGATGCAGCGTCCCGATGGCGATGCTTTTGACCGCCTACGCATCCGCCTGGATGAAATTCTGCACAGTATCGAACTCATTCAATCGGCGGGGGTTCTGAAGGCCCCCGGACCATTCGCTGTGGGTACGGCGTCCGGTGAGGGGCAGGCCAGCATTGAAACACCCCGTGGTGAAGCCCGTCTGCACCTTGTTCTGGACAATGGCCTAGTGTCGCATGCGCATCTGGACACCCCGTCCAACCACCATGTGAGCTTGTTACCGGGACTATTGGTACAGCAGGAACTGGGGGATGCCCTGACCACGGTCTGCTCCCTGGACCTGTCGCCCTGGGAGTTCGCGACATGACCACGCTGCTGATCATTTCAGCACTTTTGGTAGGCGCCTACCTGGTCGCGGTACTGGAGGCATGGTTGGCCAATGGTCGGTTTCGACTGACGGGGCCATTATGGGCCACCGTGGCCTTACTGGGCCGGGAATCTATCGTACCGCGCACCCCGGATCGACTGTTCTTTGAAACCGCACCGGTCCTGCTACTTGTCGCCGCAGTGCTGGCAGCCGCGGTGCTACCGCTTTCCCCCTCCCTGATCATTGCCAATATGGCAACCGGGGCCTTGTTTATCAACGCCGCATTGGCCTATGTACTGGTCGCCCTGCTGATGGCCGGCTGGGGGCCTGATGGAGCCTACGCACTGATCGGCGGCTGGCGTTTTCTGGGCCAGGTCATCGCCTATTCCATGCTTGTGGTCATGCCCATCACGGCGGTGGCCATGCGTGCCGAATCCTTGCTGACCACCGATATCGTCCTCTCGCAAAGCGGAGTATGGAATATTGTCTATCAGCCGCTGGGGTTTGTGCTGTTCTTTGTCGCCAGCCTGGCGGTAGCTTTTCTACCGCCCTTCGATCTACCCACTGCCGGAGGCGAGCTGGCAGGGGGTGTGGAAGCGGAATATACCGGCTCGCGTCTGGCCGTATTCCGGCTGGGGCGGATGGTATTGATCGTCTCGCTGGCGGCGGCCACCACCGTGTTCTATCTGGGCGGCTGGCTGGGTCCGGTATTGCCACCCTGGGCCTGGAGTGCTGTCAAGATCCTTGCCGTCAGCGCCGCAATGCTGCTGATTGGCCACACCCTGCCCCGCGTTCGGGAAACGCAACTACTCGCCTGGTGCTGGAAACTGGGCATTCCGCTGGCTCTGCTGAACATCTTTATCGTTGGTGTACTGGTGTTGATATGGCTGTGATTACACTGCAAACGTTCTTCATTGCCGGTTTCGGTCTGGCCGCGATTGGCTTTGGCGTAGCCGTTTTCCGTACCTCGTCGATGATGCGTTCGGCACTGGCCCTACTGTTCTCGCAAACCGCCCTCGGCGCCATGTTTCTGGCCATGCAGGTGGAGTTCCTGGGGGTTTTGCAGATCATGATGATGGCCACCGAGATGAGCATCATGGCAATCTTCATGGTGATGTTCATGATGGATCCGGGTGGGCTCGGGGCCATGGAGATGACTCACCAGAAGCGCTTATCCATCCTCGCCGGAGTGGTGGGGACTTTGTTCATAGCCGGTATCGCCCTGTTTACATCCTGGGGGGCGGTCATAGCGACCGCTCCGCCGGCAGCTCAGCAGACCCATGACCTGGGTATCGAACTGCTCGGCCGGTCGATGCTCATCTTCGAAACGGCCGGAGTCACCATCCTCACGGCCATGATCGCCGCCACAGCGATAGCACTACCCAGCCTGCAACGGAACCCACATCATGAGCCCTGATCTGCTCATCGCCCTGCTTACGGGTGCCGCATTGTTGGGCGTGGGTATCTATGGTGCCTTATCGCAAACCAACCTGGTCATGATCATGATGGGTGTGGAACTGATCCTGGCCGGAGCCTTGGTTAATCTGGTGGCCTTCTGGCGTTTCCTGCACCCGGATAACTACGCGGGTCAGATGTTCGTGCTGATTGTCATGACGGTGATGGCATTGGAGATGGCCGTCGGCTTCGGAGTAGCCATCGCACGATTCCGAGCCCGGGGATCGGTGGAGATGGAAGAGGCCCGGGAGTTGCAAGGATGAGCCTGCTCGTTCTGGTGATACTCGCCCCACTCGCGGTAGCGGCGCTGATCCTGATACTACGCCGCGCGTCTGCTGCCTTGGCGCTACTGGGTGCTGGCTTAGGTCTGGCTGCAAGCCTGGCACTGCTTCATCAGGCTTTTGATGGAGTCTACCCCACGCTGATCATGCCTGGCCTCCCGGGTATGCCCCTGCGGCTGCTCTCCACTCCTCTGAATGCCCTGCTATCAGCCATGGTTGCGATCGTGGGTAGCCTGGTGCTGGTCTATGCCGTGGGCTATATGCACAAGGATCCTGAAAAGCCCCGCTTTTTTGCCATTATGCTGTTTTTCATCACCGCCATGCAGACTCTGGTGATGGCGGGGGACTGGGTGCTATTACTGGTGGCCTGGGAACTTATCGGGCTGAGCAGCTATTTACTGATCGGCTTCTGGTACCAACGCCCCGGCGTGCGGACCGCCGCCAGTCGTGCCTTTCTGTATACGCGAACGGCCGATCTGGGCCTGTACACAGCCGTATTCATCCTGATCGCCGTGACCGGTAGCAGTCAGATTGCCAGCACCCTACATACCAGCGGCCATGCTGCCTTGATAGCCGGACTGCTGCTGTTGATCGCCGCTATGGGCAAGTCAGCGCAGGTTCCCATGCATGATTGGCTGATGCGGGCTATGGCCGGTCCCACTCCGGTCTCGGCCCTGCTGCACTCGGCCACCCTGGTAGCGGCCGGTGCCATCCTGCTGATCCGTACTGCCCCGTTACTTCCAGCCGATGCCCTGTTGGTGATCGGCTTAGTGGGCGGCATTACTACGGTTGTCACTGGTCTGATTGCGTTGGGAGAGAGCGACCTCAAACGCCTGCTGGCCGCTTCGACCTCCAGTCAGTACGGCCTGATGCTGGTAGCCGTGGGGGCTGGTGTGCCCTTGGCGGCACTGTTCTTGCTGATTGCCCACGCGGCTATCAAGAGCTCATTATTTCTTGGGGCGGGCGTCTTCCAGCACAGCCGTGGATCCACCCTTCTGGATGACTTGCGGGGAGCCGGACGTGATTGTCCCCGTAGCTTTGCCGGCTTCTCTCTGGCCGCTCTGGCCCTGGCGGGCATCCCGCCCATGAGCGGCTTCTTCGCCAAGGATGCGGTCATCGCTGCGGCGCTGGGTTCGAATCATGTCGTGGTACTCGGGGTCCTCGCCCTGGCCGGTACCGTACTGACCGGGGCCTACATGGCCCGCGCTCTACACATTCTGTGGCACGGTGAACGCCATCCAAAAACCATACCGGGACAGCTCTGGATGGGTAGCGGACTGGCCGGGCTGGTCGCCCTGGCAGCGGGTCTGAGTCTCGCCTTTCCTGCCATCGAAGCCCTGCTCGGTCAGCACCTCGATGAAGGCGCTAGGGCACAGCTTGCCGGGCTGGCAGCAGCTTTGAGCGGCCTCACCCTGGGCTGGTTTTTCGATGGGCCACGGTTGCTCGGCCCCTTGGCGCCATGGGCGAAACGGAACTTTGCCATCGCCGGCGGTATGGATACGTGGGTTCTGGCTCCCGTACTGCAGCTAGCCGAAGCCTGCGACCGGCTGGAGCACAAACTATTTTCGGGGGTGTTCGCAACCGGCCGTTGGGTGCTGACCGTCGGGCATACGGTTCGCATTATCGATGAGCGGATCATCGATGGATGCATTTTTGCCCTGGTGCGGGGAACCCAATCTTTGGGCCAGCAACTGCGCAAAGTACAAAATGGCTTGATCCATCGTGAATTAGCCGTCACCGCAACCGGCACGGCGCTCATTCTTGCCTTTCTCATTCTCGCGCTGGTGTTGTATTGACAGGAGATTCCGTAGTGCTTCCCATTGTGTCGATCACGCTGTTCCTACCGCTACTCGGAGCGGTCTTGGTTATGGCCTTACGCAAGGCACCGGTGCGGTGTGCGCACGGCATCGGTATCGGCAGCAGCGCCTTGACCCTCGCCGGAGCCGTGTGGATGTGGATCCTTGGC
>CAJXGK010000185.1 GCA_913053815.1 uncultured Rhodanobacteraceae bacterium | reverse complement strand
TGATGGTGGGCTTTTTCAATAGCCTGCACGGTTACGGCGGGGGCTACCAGGGGTTGGTTGGAGGACATGTAACACCCAGGTGGAATCCAAGATTATTGCCTGAATTTCCCCCGTATCTCCGGCCCCGTTGTATAAATGCTGGATCGCCGCCGGTGACAACTAAACTTGGTAAGGTTGACAAGTCTCGGGTAATACGGCCGCCGGGCTTTGTCTGCAGCCGTTGCGGCAAGGTCCGAGAATGGCTGGTGTGGGTTTCGATGACGGTAGACGAAGCGGCTTCGGTCGCGCCGAGGCCACTGATAAGTATCATCAGGGTCAGTACGAGCGGCCAGATGAATGGCCGGATTATGGGTCTTGCCTTCCTACACGCTGAGCTCTTGAGCCTTGGAGACTAGCGAGATTTACCACAAAAGCCGCGAATGGGCTCGTGGTGGCAGCCAGATGTTGCGAAATGAAAACGGTTTAGGTGGTGTCGGGTACAACCTTACAATTCATTCACAATTTTGTCAGCTCCGGAACTCGTTGCCCAGACGGTGGTCAATGGGGTTCAAGGGGCAGAACCGGCCCTCCCGGTTCACTATTTTCTAGGAGAGAATATCCATGGATACAAGACGTTTTGCGGTCATTATCGGTGCGCTGCTGCTGGTACTGGGGTTGACTCCGCTGAGTACCGCCCGGGCTGGTGAAGGAACGGCTCCGAATGTGTTACGTGCGACCCGGTTAGCCCCGGTGGTGACGACCCAGATCAGTTATCTGGTCGGTTCAGATGAAACACCTAAAGGTTTTCCAGGCACCGCCCATGCGCTGGAGCACATGATGTTTCGGGGTAGCCCCGGCATGACCCGGGCGCAGTTGGCCACGATCGGAGCCGGCATGGGGGGGGATTTCAATGCCTTCACGACCCAGGGAGTCACCTCTTATTACTTTTCTGCCCCGGCCCAGGACCTGAGCGTGGCACTGCATATCGGTGCTACCCGTATGCGTGGTCTGGATCTGACTGAACAGGGCTGGAGCAAAGAGCGCGGGGCGATCGAACAGGAAGTCTCGCACGATTTGTCGAGTCCGTTTTATGTTTTCCAGACCCGCCTGTTGGCACAAATGTTTAAGGGTACGCCCTACGCGCATGATGCACTGGGCTCACGTCCATCATTCAATGCCACCAAAGCCAGTTTATTACGGAACTTCTATGAGAAGTGGTACGCACCGAATAATGCCATTCTGGTCGTTGCCGGGGCTATTCAACCTGCTGCCACGTTGGTGCAGATTAAGACTTTGTTCGGATCGATCCCCAGTAAGAAACTGCCGGCCAGGCCGCTTTACGATTTTCGCCCGGTGAAGGCCGAGACCTTGCATTATCCAACCGACTATCCGGTGGGTGTAGATGTGATCAGTTATCGCGTGCCGGGCCTGAAATCCAGTGATTATGCGGCGGCCTCGATTCTTTCCCAAGTGCTGTCCAGTCAGCGTGGTGCTCTGTTTGCACTGGTTCCGGAGGGCAAGGCTTTGTTTGCCAGTTTCCAGACCCAGTTCATGCCACATGCGGGGGTCGGCTATGCCATCGGAGCCTTTCCCAAGGGCGGCGATTCTGCCGCATTGCTGAAGCAGATGCGTGGGGTGCTGGCGAGTCTTGCCAAACGTGGGGTACCGGCCGATCTGGTCGCGGCGGCCAAGCGCAAGTCTATCGCCAGGCTTGAATTCCAGAAAAATTCGATCACTGGACTGGCTAATGCCTGGACCAGTGCCATCGCTTTTCAGGGCCATCAGTCTCCAGAGCAGATGGCTGCGGCCTATCGTGGGGTGACGGTGGAGCAGGTCAACCGGCTGGCTCACGAAATTCTGCAACCCGATCATGCAATCACTGCCATTCTGACTCCAGAATCCTCGGGTAAGGCCGTTGCCGGCAAGGGCTTTGGCGGTGCTGAGAGTTTCTCCGAGATTCCCGAAAAGCCGGTACAACTACCGGTCTGGGCCAGACAGGCGCTGTCCAAGGTAAGCGTACCGACTTCGACAGTGCATCCGCTGGTCAAGATATTACCCAATGGCTTGCGTCTGATCGTGCAACCGGAAAGCATCAGCAATACGGTCACGGTAATTGGCAGTGTACGTAACAATCCAGCTCTACAACAACCCAAAGGTGAGGAAGGTGCAGCCGGTGTACTGCAGGGGTTGTTCAGCTATGGCACTACTACGCTCAACCGCCTGGCTTTCCACAAAGCATTAGATGACTTGGCTGCAAGTGAGAGTGGCGGTTATCAATTTTCGCTCACCGTGCCTGCCGAACATTTCCAGGCGGCTCTGGCCCTGCTGGCTGCCAATGAACGGCATCCAGCTCTGCCCAAACACGCTTTCATGATTACCCGTATGCAGACGGCGCGCTCCCTGGTAGGACAATTGCAAACCCCGGCTTACCGATTCCAGCGGGCGATTGACAAGGCCTTGTTGCCGGTTGGTGATCCAGGCTTGCGTGAAGCCACCCCGAAAAAGGTGATGGGCCTCAGTTACCAGCAGATCCGCAACTATTACACTCAGACCTTCCGGCCCGATCTCACTACCATCGTAGTGATCGGCAAGGTGACGCCCACCAAGGCCGAACAGGCGATAAGCCAAGCTTTTGGCAACTGGAAAAATAAGGGTTCGAAGCCGCAACTGACCCTGCCATCCGTGCCCTTGAACAGCCATTCGTTCAGTGTGGTGCCTGATAAGACCAGCTTGCAGGACTCGGTGACGTTCGTGCAGAACGTGCCAGTGACTCTGTACAGCCCTGAGCGCTACGCACTCAAAGTGGGCAATCAGGTACTTGGGCAGGGTGGATTCGCCTCGCGGCTGTGGCGTGATCTGCGGGTCAAAACCGGCCTGGTCTACGGGGTCAGTTCGGACTTCTCTCTGGGCCGGACGCGCTCCACCTACAGCGTGACGTTGGGCAGTGATCCGGGCAAGGTTTCTCAGGCCCGAGCCATCGTGTACCGCGATGTCAGGTCGATGCAGAATAAGCCGATCACCGCCCTTGAACTGAAACGAGCCCAAGGCATGTTGGTACGGCGGATTCCACTGTTCGAATCCAGTGTCAACGCAATCGCCAATGACTTGCTGTACTACGCCCAGCACAAGCTGCCTCTAAACCAGCCGACGATTGCGGCGCACAATTATCTCAAGGTGACCCCTGCTGCAATCCAGGCGGCATTCCGCAAGACCTTACGGGTGGGTCATTTCGTCGAAGTGGTCAAGGGACCGGCGCCGAAATAAGTGCCTCGACACTGTGTGTGTTGCATGGTCAGGGACCGCCACCAGGCGTTCCCTGACCGGTTCCGCAGGTCCAAACTCGACTCTCATACTCATCACACTTGAGTGCTGCATGGGGTGTGTAGCGGGGGTGAGAATCACCTACGGGGTGTATCTGCGGGCGCAGTTTCAGCCGTAAGAGGAATTCATCGACGAGGCTTACCTGAATCGACATGACACCGGTACACCGGATTGGATAAGACTCCTGTCGCCCTCCGTGGTCGCACGCCTCAATCACCCGTGAGGGGGTTAGCCTGAGCGGCAAGAGGATGTGCGAGGATGATCGGTGGTCTCATAAAGAGCTCGGCTATCGTCACGCCTTGCTCCATGAGCTCACCACGGCTATGGCAACCTGGCTATACGCCACCAGCAACGCCTTGCATTAAGCTTGCAGAATCCACCATGTCCTATGCTTCTTTGTTGCGTCCTGATCTGCGCCAATGGGCGGGATTCTTGCGGAAAACTATTCATCCCGGTTCCGGTTGTACACAAGCCAGAATGCTAGATCCTCATTTGCCTGTTATGGTGCCAAGTATTATTTAAGGTTTTGATATGGATTCCCAATTCATTGATATAAAAGGAATATTACAGTTTGTTTAAAGTTTATACAGACCAAGCTATAGCCCCATACTACGGCCTTTGTGAGGTGTGCACCCACGTTCATCCACAGACTTATGCACCGATAATGTGGATAAGTCATATTTCCCTTGGAAATCATGCTTTTGAACAATGCACTGAATCCCGTAACGGGTACCGTCAGACCCAGCCGTAATAAAGAGCCCGAGGTCAGCATCGCCCGCGTGGCCTTGCCCGTACCCCTGCATCACCTGTTCGATTATCTCGCCGCTCCCGGTGCCCCCATCCCGGCACCCGGAACCCGGGTGGTTGTGCCCTTCGGCCGCAGCCAGCGTGTCGGCATTGTGGTCGAACGGACCCAATCCAGCCCACTGCCGAGGTCACAGCTGAAACCGATCCAACGAATGCTTGATACCGCACCGTTACTGAACCCCGAATTACTGTCCAGTACGCTCTGGGCCGCCCATTATTGGTTGGCCCCACCCGGCGAAGCCCTGGCGACCGCGCTGCCTCGAACTCTACGCCAAGCCCGCCCGCTACCGCTGCACGGCCAAGCGACGTACTGTTTGAGCGCGGCCGGACGTAGCGCTCTGGCGACGGGACAACGCCGTGGCCATACTCGGACTCTGCTCGAACGCTTGGCGGCAGCAGCAGTTTCCACAGTACAACTGTATCGTGAGCAACCGGCCTGGCGTGATGCGGCCCGGCGCCTGCTTGGTGCCGGCTTGCTCGAACGATCCCTGCAGGAGATTCCCGAACCACGACGCCATCCTCAACCCGGCCCCGCCCTGCGCCCAGCCCAACAGCAAGCCGTTACTACGGTAACCGCAAGCCTGGGAACTTTTCAGAGTTTCCTACTCGAGGGCGTAACCGGCAGCGGCAAGACCGAGGTTTACCTACAACTGGCTGCCGAGGTCTTGCGACAGGGCCGGCAGGTTCTTGT
>CAJXGK010000184.1 GCA_913053815.1 uncultured Rhodanobacteraceae bacterium | reverse complement strand
CGTAACCAAAGCGGACACCGCCATGCCCAACCAGGCCCCACGCGCCACCGTCGCCCAAACCAGGCCCGTCAACCGGTTCCCAGGCCGTTGCGCCAGCTCCGTCCTGTCTGCCGTCTGCCTTGTCGCGGCTGTGCTCAGCCTGGTACTGCCCGGCGAGGCGGCGATGGTGACCTTCGGCCCGCCCACCGCCGGCACCGGCCGCGCTTGCGGGATATCGCCAACTGGTACTGCGCAGCTATGTCGTGGGCGGGATGTTGGGGGATGCCGAGCGCGCGTTGGCCTATCGGCGGCGCAGCGGCAAGGTCGAGGATTGGCGCACCCGGGAAACCGCGGCCGAAGTGGCACTGGAACGTAACCAGCCGCGCCGTGCAGTGCATCTGCTTTCCGGGCTCAAGCAATCTGCGGTGCGCCCGCTTATGTTGCTGGCCGAACTGAAAGCCGGTATTCATTCTCCGCACAAGGTTGTTGTATTGGCGGAGCGCCTGGCGCAAGCAGCAGAAAAACGCAAGGATCGGCAAACAGCCGGTCGTTTCCAACGGGTTCGCGCCGCGGCTGCAGCGCGCGACAAGAATCGCGAGGTGCAATTGTCCGCACTGGCCGATGCATTGTTACTGGATCCGCTTGATGCGGGGCCGTTTCAGGTCACTCCCGCCTTGTGGTGGCATAGCCTGGTGCGTATCGGGTTGCAATTGGGGAATCAGCGCCGGTTGCTGTTGGGCGATGTGCAGTCGTGGCTCCAGGCGGCTGCCGCCGAGAACAAAGCCCAGCATCCCATGCGGGCACTCGCCCTGCTGGCGGCGGCCGGTATGCGTGGTCCGGATACGGTCGGACGTGGTGCCTGCCTGGCAGCTTTCGCGCAGCAATTGATGGCGCGTGCGCAGGGTATCCCGTTGGCGTTAACCGTTTTTTCCGATCCTGATTTGTTCCCGCAGCCCAGCCATTTGCCGGGTGCATTGCGTTACCAGTTACTCGAACCCGCCGTGTCCACGGGGCGCATCGGCTTTGCCTCGGCGTTGGTGGCGGGGCTCGACCAGCCGCCGGCGGGGGGGGATCCCGGGGACTGGCAATTGCAGCGGGCGCGCCTGCTTCTGCTCGGTGGCGATACGAAAAGCGGTATCAAGGTGTTGCTTGCGCTTGCTCATGGCCAACCGGCGGTGTCGGCACAGAAACTGCTGCCGGTGGTAGTCGATTTGGAAACCCTGGGAGATAACCGTGCCGCCCTGGGGGTGCTTGAAGACATGTTGGCGGCCCGCCCGGCGCCTCCGCCCCCGCAGGCACGGCAGATTCTGTACTGGATCGGCAAGGCCTATTCGGGGTTGGGTTCACCGCTGAATGCGGCGCGTTCGTATCTGGAAGCGGCGACCTTCAATAGTCCCTACGCGATGGATCCGTGGGCTCAGACCGCGCGTTACTCCGCCGCCTCGGCACTGACTACGGCTGGACTTTACAAGGATGCGTTGCATATCTACAGGGGATTGCTGAACGCTACCTCCGATCCCATCCAGCAGGCTCAGATCAAGCAGAAACTCGCTGCTTTACGTACTCTTGCCAGCCGCGCCAACGAAAAAAACAATCGGCTCACCCACTGATGCCGTTTGTTCGGCACCCGGCAGGCCACTTGTCGATCGGGTACAAGCGCTCGAATGCGGCCCGAGTCGCTTCCCGCCTGTTAAGATGCGGGCATTCCACAAGCGGTAAAAACAGATGGCAACCCCGCGTAACGGATTCTTGCGTTTTATGGGGGCCGGACTGCGCGGTATCGACATTACGCGCCGGGTCGTGCTCGATGTAATTTTTGTCGCTATTATCGTGATCGTTCTGATCGTGATCTTTATCCCCAGGGCACCGCCGGTACCGACGAGCGCGGCACTGAAGCTCGAGCCCCAGGGCATGCTGGTAGAACAGACCCCCGATCCGGTACAGCGGGCGATGCGCAAGTTGCTCGGGCAGCCGATACAGTCGGTGACGCGGGTGCGCGATCTGGAGGCGTCGCTGCATAGCGCGGCGGGTGATGTACATATCAAGCTGGTGGTGCTGGATCTGAACGATTTCTCGGGCGGCAGCCTGGCTCAGCTCGAGCGTGTGGGCAGGGCACTCAAGGCGTTCGAGAAAAGCGGCAAGCCGGTCATTGCCTATGCCAGTAATTATTCTCAAGGGTCCTATTATTTGGCTGCCATGGCGAACCAGTCTTATCTCACGACCGATCAGGGCCTGGTCACAATGATGGGTCTCGCCGCTTATCGCAATTATTACAAGGACCTGATCGACAGGCTCAAGATCCAATGGCACGTGTTTCGGGTCGGCAAGTACAAATCGTTTGTCGAGCCGTATACGCGCAACGACATGTCGCCTGCGGCCAAGCAGGAAAACACCGATTTGCTCAACCAATTGTGGAATCGTTATCTGAACGAGGTGGCTGCGGCACGGGGTAACAAGACGGCCGACTTGATCAGCCTGGTGAACCATCTACCGGCGGCATTGGAAGATGCCAAGGGCAATGCGGCTGCGGTGGCGAGTCGCAGCAACCTTGTAGATGGCGTGATGTCGCTACCGGCCTTGCGAACGAAGTTCGCGAAAGTTGTCGGCATGAACCAACATACCGGCAGTTATAACCAGATCGGGATGCGGGCTTATTTGCAGGCGCGCAGGCCGGAGGCGCGGCGTGCAAACCGCAGTTGGGATCAGGTTGCGGTGATTGTGGCGCAGGGCGATATTGGCGAAGGTAGTGCGCCTCCGGGCGCGATCGGCTCGAAGACGTTGTCCGCTCTGTTGAGCCGTGCGCAGCGGGATAAGCGTGTCAAGGCGGTGGTGCTTGACGTGGACAGCCCCGGGGGCAGCGCACTGGCTTCGGATCACATTTTGCAGGCCGAGCTGGCGCTTGAAAAATCAGGCAAACCGCTGGTGGTGTCGATGTCCGGCGTAGCGGCTTCGGGTGGCTACTGGATTTCCATGGCCGCGGACAAGATTTTCGCCTCGCCGTCCACCATTACTGGATCGATCGGCATTTTCGGCATGTTGCCGACGTTTGAGAAGACCCTGGCCTGGGCCGGGGTGCATCGAGACGGTGTAGAAACATCACCGCTGGCCGATTTTGGTGATCCATTGCGTCCCCTGGGCCCGGAGGAGGCCAAGGTGTTCCAGCAGATCGTCGATCATGGTTATGCCGAATTTACCGGCCATGTCGCGCATTACCGGAATTTGCCACTGAGCCACGTGCAGGCGATAGCCCAGGGCCGGGTCTGGGCCGGACGCGATGCCAAGCGCATCGGACTGATCGATCAGTTCGGTGACCTCAATACGGCAATTTCCGCCGCAGCCAAAATGGCCAAGATCGAGCGCTATGGCGTGACCTACATTGCGCCGCGCCTGTCTGCAAACCAGAAGTTCATCATTCGATTGGCAAACGACCCGAAATTACAGAGTATCAGTGCCCACCTGTTCACGGGTGATGCAAGTTATACCGATTCCGCATTGGCCGCATTTGCTCCGGTGTTGAACAGCCTCAAGCGCACCCTTGCAATGCATGACAAACGCGGCATTTACGCCTACTGTTTCTGCACTGCACTGAGCGAGGTGCACTGAGCGCGGGCGGAGTGACAACCTGACAACGTTGACTAGCGTCGGCGGTACGGTGGCGCAGGAAGCATCGACAGTCGCTTCGGGATGATTGAATTGATGCAGAGCTGGAAAAGAAGGAATCCGTATGAAAACCATTATTGAACCCTTTCGTATAAAAGTCACCGAACCACTCAAGGTTATTTCTGCCGAAGAGCGTGCCGCAGCTCTGAAGGCAGCCCATTACAATGTTTTTTATCTCAACTCTGAAGATTGCGCTATCGACCTGCTGACCGATAGCGGCACCGGGGCCATGTCCACCAAGCAGTGGGCCGCGATGATGCTGGGCGACGAAAGCTATGCGGGCAGCCCGTCTTTCCGTCGATTCGAGCAAACCATTCGCACTATCACCGGGATGAAACATATTTTCCCTACGCATCAGGGTCGTGCCGCAGAAGGTATTTTGGCCATGACGCGCACCCATAAAGGAGATGTTGTACCCAATAACAGCCACTTTGATACCACTCGCGCCAATTTTGAGTTTGTCGGGGTGAATGCGCTTGATCTGATCTGTGATGAAGGGCTGGATAATGCCTATGTGGCACCCTTCAAGGGCAACATGAATATTGCCGCCCTGGAGCAAACCATCCAGCAGTATGGCAGGGAGAAAATCCCCTTTGCCATGATCACCGTTACCAACAACACCAGCGGCGGTCAGCCGGTCTCCATGCAAAACATTCGCGAGACCAAGGCGCTGCTTAAAAAATATAACATTCCGCTTATCCTGGATGCTTGCCGTTTTGCGGAAAACTCCTATTTCATAAAAGAACGAGAAGCAGGTTACAAGGATAAATCCCTGTTGGAGATTGCACGGGAAATATTCTCTTATGCCGATGGCGCCACGATGAGCCTGAAGAAAGACGGCTTGGTCAATATCGGGGGCTTTTTGGTTTGCAACGATGATGCCTGGGCCGAGGATTTCCAAAATATGCTGATCATGCGCGAGGGATTTATAACCTACGGTGGTCTTGCGGGCCGTGACCTGGAAGCCGCGGCTGTCGGCCTGATGGAAGCATTGGAATACGATTATCAGCAATACCGCCATGCCACGGTGGAATATCTTGCCCACGCCCTCGACACCCTTCATATCCCCTATGTAAAACCGGTTGGCGGCCATGCGGTTTTTCTCGATGCCAAGGCTTTTTTACCGCATATTCCGCCGCTGCAATATCCCGGAATCGGACTGGCAAATGCCCTCTACCTCGATGGTGGTAT
>CAJXGK010000183.1 GCA_913053815.1 uncultured Rhodanobacteraceae bacterium | reverse complement strand
CAACAACCCGGCCGACCACCGCCGTGACCCCCTCCGCGGTGGCCGCTACGCTATCCACCCGCCCGCCTCGGCTTGCCGTAGTTCGTCGTTACGGCTTCGATCTCAAGATGGGCCACAACGTGATAACGGTGCGCTGGCTAGCACCCGACATTCTCCGCCTCCACTACCTTCCAAACGCCCACGCCAATCCCCGCACATTGGTTCTACGCAAGGGACCCCTGGGTAGATATCAACCACAACGTCTACGCAACAACGCGACAGAACTGGTGCAAACCTCACCCGAGATGCAAGTGGTCTGGAACAAGACCCGCTCGCAGCTCAGTGTCACCACTGCAGCAGGGCGACATTTGCTGAGCATGGATAATCTAGCCACTCTGGCCGGAGGCACAACGCAGTTCAGCATCGACCCCGGTGACTCCCTGTATGGCATCGGTGGCTACCAAAATACCAATCCCTCCGAGGCCGGCATGCTGCGTCGTGGAACCTGGTTGGCCAAAGCCGGCAAACAAGGCTATTCAGGAGCGCCATGGGTATGGAGTACGGCAGGCTACGGACTCTTGTTTGACACCTTGGGCGCACGCTTTCAACTCAACCTAGGATCCATCCGGGTCAGTAACTTTTCCAGGAAGGATATCGACATCTTCATCCTGACCGGTAAACCACCCCAATTGTTCTCGGCACTGGCCGGACTCAGCGGCCACCCCCCCATGTATCCCAAATGGGCCATGGGCTTCATGAACAGCCAGTGGGGCATCAACGAGAAGGAACTGCTGCAGATCGTCGATACCTACCGCGCCAAGCACATCCCCATCGACAACTTCATTCTCGATTTCGACTGGAAGGCCTGGGGGCACAACCACTACGGTGAATTTCGCTGGAACACTAAGAAGTTTCCTGATGGGCCCAGTGGGCGACTCAAAGCCATATTGGACAAACAGGGCATGCACCTTAGTGGTATTGAGAAGCCACGCATCCACGTCAACACCATCGAAGGACAGTACGCCAGCGAACATGACTTTTGGTTTCCCGGCGAGAAACCCGAGAAAGACTATTTCTCGCACCAGCAGGTGGAGGATCTTGACTTCGACAAGCCTGCCGTACGCCAATGGTTCTTCAATCCGGTGCTGCGAAAAAGCTTCGTCACTGGCATCGTTGGCTGGTGGAACGATGAGGCCGATAACACCCCCGACGATACCCAGTTCATGAATATGGAACGGTCTGAGTACGATGGCCAACGCCGCTTCTTCAAACAGCGGGTATGGTCGCTCAACCGCGATTTCTACCTCGGCGCACAACGCTATGCTTACGGTCTATGGTCGGGTGATATCAATACCGGTTTTGCCAGCATGGCCGCACAACGCGAACGCCTGCTTAGTGCGATCAATGTCGGTGAGATGCGCTGGGGTATGGACGGCGGTGGATTTCGTGGCCATCCCACCCCACAGAACTATGCCCGCTGGATCGAATTTGATGCCTTCGTGCCGATTTTCCGCGTCCATGGCACTCACAACCAACACCGCCAACCCTGGGTGTATGGGCCCATCGCCGAAAAGGCTGCGACCCATGCCATCCGCCTACGCTACCGACTACTTCCATATATTTACAGCTACCAGTGGCAACTCCACACCACCGGCATCGGCATCGTGCGCCCGCTGATCTTTGCCTTCCCCGATGATCCGAACGTACGCAATACCATCAGCAGCTGGTTGTTCGGTCACTGGCTGCTGGTCTCGCCCATTGTTAAACCGGATGCGACCCAGAAACGCGTCTACCTACCCGCCGGAACCTGGACCGATTACTTCAGCGGCAAGGTCTATCACGGCGGCCAAACAATTACCCTCGCAGTAGACAGCAAAACCTGGATGGATATTCCACTGTTCATTCGGCAGGGTGCCATCATCCCAACCCAAGCGGTGCTGCAATACGTCGGCCAACACCCGATTACCACGGTCACGGTCGATGTGTTCCCGGCCACGCAACGCAGTCGCTTCGATTACTACGACGATCAGGGCAACACCTATGCCTACGAGCATGGCGACTACTTCCTGCAGACCTTGAGCACGCAACGGCATGGGCGAGCCGTGCAGTTCGATCTCGGCGCTGTGCAAGGCCACTACAAACCTGCCCTACGCGATTACCTGGTGAAGATACACGGACTTATTGCTCACCAAGTCCAGCCAGTAACGGGACATCTCGCATGGTATCCAGGACTTGCCGCACTACAAAAAAACCACGGCGAAGGCTGGGCCAGCGGGCATGATCGCTACGGCGCGGTGACCTACCTCAAGCTCGCAGCCGGTAAGCCGCGCGGAATCTCGCTGCGCAGCAACTGACAGAGATTCGTATCGTTAAGGGGATCACCATGCGATGGTTGCGCAACATACTTCCGAGCGTTCTGCTAGTAAGTTTGACAGCTTGTGGTGGAGGAGGTGCAGGCACCGCAGCATCCAACTCTCCGCCGCCACCGGCTACCCCCATGGTAAATTGGAGTGGTCTGTTTGCCGATCAAGGCCCGCTTTACGACAACCATCCTGAACCCACCGCCGCCCAGACCGTCACCCTGACCCTGCGGACCTTCAAGGGCGATATCAGCAGTGCCAACATCAAGTATTACGACAGCGCGGATAATGCGTTCCATTGGGTGCCGATGAGCTGGTCGTCCAATGATCCCACCGGCACCTTTGATTACTGGCAGGGCACCATCCCGGCCAGTGCTTCGGAAAAGTACTATCGCTTTCAGATCAATGACGGTACGGACACGGTGTGGCTCAATGCTGCCGGCATCTCCGCCACCGAACCCTCCTCGGGTGACTTCTTTATCATCCCGGGTTTCAAGACCCCGGATTGGATGAAAAACGGGGTGATGTACCAGATCTTCCCCGACCGCTTCTATGACGGCGATCCCAGTAACGATGTCCTCAGCGGTCAATACACCTACGCCGGTTGCGCCACCGAGCAGCATGCCTGGGGGACTAGCGTCTATGCCAACGTCAGCGGCTGCAACAGTGAGGTCTTCTTCGGAGGTGACTTGGCCGGTATCGAACAGAAACTCGGCTATATCAAAAATACCCTCGGTGCCGACATCATCTATCTGAACCCAATTTTTGCATCACCCACCAACCATAAATACGACACCGAGGACTACTACCAGGTCGACCCGGCCTTCGGTACCCATACCGATCTCGAACAGCTGATCAGCGACATCCACAGCACTAGCAACGGTCCCGCTGGGTATCTGATTCTCGATGGGGTGTTCAACCATACCGGCGACAGCAACTGCTGGTTTGGCAGGGCGACCTATGACTCCATTACGTGCTCACAGCCGGGGGCCTATCCATCACAGTCCAGTCCCTGGTACAGCTACTACACCTTTCAGTCCTGGCCGAGCACCTATTCCACTTTCTTCGGTATCTCCAGTATGCCCAAGCTGGATTACGGGGCCACCGGCTCGGCGGTACGCAAGCAGATCTATGCCCGCAGCACCTCCGTCATACAGACCTATCTATTGCCTCCATACGGTATCGACGGCTGGCGCCTGGATGCGGCGCAATATATCGATGCCGGCGGTAACAACGGCAGCGATGCCACCAATCACCAGATCATGCGTGAACTGCGCACGGCGGTAAAATCAGTGAACCCTAATGCTGAGATCCTTGGTGAGTACTGGGGTGACGCCTCTCCTTGGCTCGACCATGGCGAGCAATGGGACAGCGCCATGAACTACAACGGCTTCACCCAACCGATCTCGGAATGGATTTGCGGTGAAGATGAAAGCGGCAACCGTGCCGCCATTTCGACCACCCAACTCGATAGCTGGTTGCACGGTACCCGTGCCGATTTGCCGACCGACGTGCAGCAAGTGATGAGCAACGAACTGGGTACCCACGACACGCCCCGCTTCGCTACCCGCTGTGGCGGCGATATCTGGAAAACCTACTTGGGGCTGATTTTGCAGATGACCTATGTCGGTACCCCGACCATCTACTACGGTGATGAGTACGGCATGCAAGGTGGTGCCGATCCCGATAACCGTCGCACCTTCGACTGGAGCCAAGCCACCACCGCCAACTCTGCCGTAGCCCTCACCCAGCAGCTGATCACCATCCGCAACGCCGATCCGGCCTTACGTACCGGCTCGTTCATGACCCTGATCACCGATGATACCCACCATATCTATGCGTTCGGCCGCTTCAATGCCACCCAGCGCATCGCCGTGGTGCTCAACAACGACTCGGTCTCGCATACGGTGACCGTACCCGTGTGGCAGCTCAGCATGGTCAATGGCAGCACGGTCATCGACTCGCTGACCGGTCATCAATACCCTGTCGATAACGGTACCGTAACGGTAACCGTGGAGGGCCATTACGGGGCAATCCTGACGCAATAGATCATCACCGGACATCTCCAACCGACCTCCGGCGGAGATGTCCGGTTGTACCCCGGGCGCGTCGCTCAACTAAGCCCCTGCGGGGTACGTGGACTGCCCTGCCCTAACCTTGCGTCATCGAACCCTTGCGTCTTGCTCGGCGATCATCGTATTCCAAGGATTGGGGACTTCAAGACCTGGATTCCTGAGCATTAGCATTACTACACAACATCTGGACTAACAGAGCAATTCCTGGCAAGTCATCGCTGTCAGTTCATCATGACGACTTTGATAAAAGTGGGGTCGATTCAGTTTGCTAGCGTAGTGCCTCATGCGGTTTGAACCGTGTTGTCCAGAGACTGTTTGGCGTGGATAATTTTCCCTAAGAGACTGCCTGGCGCCCCCCGCGCCTGATGCTCGGGTCTTGAGCGTTTAGGCCATAGCGGGTCCTCTTTCTGCGGCGTCGTG
>CAJXGK010000182.1 GCA_913053815.1 uncultured Rhodanobacteraceae bacterium | reverse complement strand
GAGCTGATGAACTGATCGATGACTACCTGGGCACCATTGGCAAAATCGCCAAACTGGGCTTCCCAGATGCACAAGGTATCGGGTTCGGCTGAGGCATAACCATATTCGAAGGCCATGACTGCGGCCTCAGAAAGCACCGAATCGATAATCTCGACCGGAGTGTTTTCGCGTATTTCAGTCAGCGGCACGCGGGTATGTCCCGTATGCTGATCATGCAGTAAGGCATGGCGATGGAAAAAAGTACCTCGACCGGAGTCCTGGCCAACCAGGCGTAACCCAAGGCCTTCCTCGATGAGCGAGGCGTAGGCCAGATTCTCGGCATAGCCCCAGTCTAACGGGATCTCCCCGGCGGCCATTTTGTGGCGCGCCTGGTAAATTTTGGCTACTCGGGGATGCAGATTCATATCGCTGTTGTCGAGGATGATTCCCGAGAGTCGGGTACTACGTTCCCGAGAAATTCCGGTTTCAACCGGTTCATTCAGCGTGCCATCCAAATGGGGAGTCCAGTCAACCCGAAATTCGTCCTGGCTTTCCTTGAGAATCTCAGCAACTTGATCGCCAGCGTCGAGACGGGAACGATATTCCCCGACCATGGCTTGCGCTTCGTCGGCACTTATCACCCCACATTCCTGCAAATGCTTGGCATACAGAACACGGGCGGTGGGGCGCTTGCGGATAATTTCATACATCCGCGGTTGGGTGGCGGCCGGTTCGTCCGCCTCGTTATGACCCTGACGCCGATAGCAGACCAAATCCACCACCACGTCGCGGTGGAAGGTTTGTCGGTATTCAAAGGCGAGCTGGGTGCAGACCAGAACCGCTTCGGGGTCATCCCCATTTACATGCAGTACCGGAGCATGAATCATCTTGGCAATATCAGTGCAATAGTGCGTCGAGCGGGCATCGTCCGGGCGTGATGTGGTGAAGCCGATCTGGTTGTTGATGACGATGTGTACGGTGCCGCCAACATGAAACCCTCGGGTTTGTGACATATTAAACAATTCGGCGACCACCCCTTGAGCCGAAATCGCGGCATCACCGTGGATCAGAACCGGCAGAACCTGCGCCCCATATTGATCATGCCGGCGGCTTTGCCGGGCCCGAACCGAACCGGCAACCACGGGATCAACAATTTCCAAATGGGAGGGGTTGAAGGCCAGGGCCAGATGCAGAGGGCCACCGGCGGTCTCGACGTCGGCACTGAAACCAAGGTGATATTTGACATCACCTGAATGACCCGGATCGACGGAGTGCTCGAACTTGCCTTCGAATTCGTCAAACAGTGAGCGGGGTGATTTACCCAACAGGTTGACCAGTACGTTGAGCCGACCCCGGTGCGCCATACCGATCACCAGTTCGCGTATGCCCTGCCTGCCACCCTGGTGGATAAGACTGTCGAGCATCGGGATCAAACTGTCACCGCCTTCCAGTGAAAAACGCTTTTGGCCGACGTATTTGGTATGCAGATAGCGTTCCAATCCATCGGCGGCGGTGAGTTTGCTGAGGATGCGCCGTTGTTGTGCGATACTCAGGTTGGGATGACCCGCCGCTTTCTCCAACCGGGTGTAGAGCCAGTAGCGCTGGTTGTGATCGGGGATATGCATGAACTCGGCACCAATTGTCGCCGTGTAGGTCGACTTGAGGCGTTCGATCAGTGTTGCCAGTTGCAGTCGGCGTTCGCCGCCATAGTTACCCGTATCAAACTCGGTTTGCAGATCCGCCTCCGACATGCCATGGAAGGCCAGTCCGAGGTCGGGAGCGGAGGGTTTTTCAGACAATCCTAACGGATCCAGGGTGGCTGCCAAATGGCCGCGGGAGCGGTAGGCCGTCAGCAACCGCAATACGCCTGCCTGCTTGCGTGCATAGGCATCGTCCTGAACCGTCGTGGCTGAGGGCATGGAGTAGTAGTGGCTGCGCTGCTTTTGGGCGGCCTTGATGCGGGCGATGGCCGGTCCATGCGGCTGATCCCCGGTTTGGCGGTCTTGGAAGTCATAAAAATAGCGTTGCCAGGCCTCCGGGACGCTTTGTGGATCACCCAGCCAGTTGTCGTATAGGAACTCGACGTAGGGGGCATTACTACCGGCAAGGGGAGAGGATTGATAAAATTCGCGAAGCAGGTTATCGCTCACATGGTCACCAATAAGGCCGAAAGAGGGGGACATGACTGGTCGTAGTAAAAAGATAATTATACGTTCAGTTTGTTGCGCTGCGACAATAATTTTTGTCGAAAAGGACACCTGGTTTCGATCTGGACGAGTGAGCCACGTTATCCATTTAGCTGCACTCCCAGAGGTCTACCCCGAATCGGGTCGTCGCTGGCATCTTGTTTCAAAGTTCGAGGGCCCGGAATTGGACTGTCGGCACGGCGCGTTCCCAGACTTGATCAAAATAGCCGCTCAGTTCGGCGTGCCGCCCCGGTGCCGAGGCAGAGGTCTGGGCTTCAAAACGGTAGCCGAGTTGGCGCCAAAGAAACCCCTGGTGGTCATTGAGTAGAAAAGCTGCAGGATTGGCCAGATCCTCTTTTTCGACCGGTACCCGCACTCGTATGGCCGTGGGTAGGCGCTGGATCAGTTCAATCAATGGATGCCCGTGACGCTGCACCGACTCAGGATTCTGAATCAGCATGCGGATCTCTACACCCCGACCACGCAGGGCGAGATGACGCAATTGAAGTACGATCGGGGGCGTATCCAGAAATCCTGGATCAAGATCTCGTGAGAAAATGAATAAGCGATGCTGGCATTCTTGCAGCCGGCGGGCCCATGCCGCTAGGGTATCGCGACGCGTTGGACATGGGTGGAGCGGAACCACAGACGGCTTCCCGGTAGCCGGTTCAAGTATGCGTCGCATCATCCGATGTGGAATGCCCGCGTCAATATAGGTGTCACCATAGGCGACGAAGCCGGCCCGACTATAAAAGTCCAAAGCATGGGTCTGCGAGCTCAGCAACACTACGCCCCAGTTGAGTTGCCGGGCACGATCAAGCAGATAGGTGAGCAACGCCTTACCGACCGCATGGCCTCGCCAAGTGGCCAGTACGGCCATGCGTCCAATCCGCCCATCCGGGCTCAGCCGCCCACAGC
Source organism: uncultured Rhodanobacteraceae bacterium (assembly GCA_913053815.1). Classification (GTDB taxonomy): domain Bacteria; phylum Pseudomonadota; class Gammaproteobacteria; order Xanthomonadales; family Rhodanobacteraceae; genus Metallibacterium. Next base: position 1,761 of record CAJXGK010000182.1, on the reverse strand, counting down.
CAATCGGATTGCCACGCTCATCACGGGCCAGTACGTGTTCGCAGTGTGGATCGAGGGCATCCCATTCTTCGTCTTCAGGGACGGATTGCTCGTGAATAAAAACTTCGAAACGCACAGCATGCAGCGCCTCTTGATCCTGAGACCAAGTAGCTATCGTGATGCAGAACGGGCGTTTGCTCATCGGTGTTGGCGCGGCTTGCGGCCCAAAGTCAGGACGCCGATACCCATCAGCTCGTGCAGACATAACCGGGCGGCCTTACCGGACAAGGCCGGGTGGTCAGCCGGCAGAGAAGAATGGGTACATAGCGCTTCAGCTAGGGACTCCGGACATAGCACACCATGACCGGAGGCGAACAGTTTGGCGACGCCGGTGCTATGCCGGATCCAAGCAAAACGCGCAAAGGGGTGGCGCAGAATGGGGCGCCCATGCGTCAGCGCAGCAACGATTTGCTCGAAACTTGGGCACCGGGTCGGTGGGGCAGCGGGTGCGGTACTGCGATAGCGAGTGATCATACCGGCAAACCAATTACCCAGTTCGCCGGGGTTGAGATCCCCGGCCATAGGCTCCAAAGTTGTCCGCAAACGTTCCAGAGCCTTATTGTCTATCAGCCCGATAGCCCGGGCAGGCAATAGGTCAGGGTCGGTATAGCGGCGTTCTTCACCGAAAGATTCGGCCCGGTATTCAGCTAAATCCACCAGCAGCTCAGCGACCGAGGGTACCCGCATATTAATTGAGAAGGTCATGCTTGCGTTCTCAGCTACATCGTTATGGGGTAGGCCAGGTGGCAGGTAGAGCAGGTCCCCCGATTCCAGCGTCCAGCTATGAGAAGGGCTGAATTGACTTAGCAATGGCCATTCGCCGTGGTCACGTAATCCTTTGGGGGCCTTGTGGTGAGTGTTGATCGACTCGTGTCGCCGGCCCATGCCCTGCAGCAGAAAGACGTCGTATTGGTTGACCTGCGGACCGGCGCCACCGCCTGGTGTGGCATAGCTGACCATGACATCATCCAAACGCCAGGAAGGCAAAAACCGGAACAGCTCGAACAGGCCGGCAACATCGGTATCCCACTTGTCAACATCCTCAACCAGGAGGACCCAGTTTTCTTCAGGTAAGGAAGCAAAGGTGGCCGTATCGAAAGGGCCTTCACGAAGTTGCCATGGATCCTGCTCGGACTCATGCTGGACAAGGTGGGTCACTACATCTTCTTCGCAGGCAAGACCCGCCAGATCATCAGCGTCGAGAATCGCGGCGGAGGCAGGAAAGGCATGGCGGATCAGCAATGGATGCTTTTGCCAGCGCTGGTGGCATACCCAGAGGGAGCTTGGTGGAGCCCATGACCTCAAGGATGGGGGCGGGCGATGAATTCATCCCGCCATTGTAGCGGAGCCGAAAAGCCTTGGTGCAGGTTACCGGGCGATGTTTACACCTGTTCATCACTGAGCAAGAAACGCGAAAGTGCCCGTTATCCACTCACAATATTGATGACCCCCCCTATCGAAACCAATACGCTCATGGCATATGGACATGCCGACACATCCTTTCCATAGGATTCATGGAAGTAATAGCGTTGCGGGTAGAAAGACGTGCAGAGGTCCCCAGGAGCCAAAGTGAGTGCTGCCATTCCCGTCCAGCTACCGGAGCCAGACCTGGCTATCGAAAAATCCGCTCTACTGCACCAGTTAGTGGATGGTCTTCAATCTGCAGATTTGTACTGGCTGGCCGCATGGATTGCCGCTCAAGCAGGGTCGCTGAGTCACACT
>CAJXGK010000181.1 GCA_913053815.1 uncultured Rhodanobacteraceae bacterium | reverse complement strand
CCCGCTATTACCGCCTCACCCTGGATCCCGGGTCTCCGTCCTGGAATGACGAGATTTTTCGTCATTCCCGCGCAGGCGGGAATCCAGTGAAAAAAGTCATGGCCACGCAGTGGGCATACATTCTTTCTTGTAGGTACGGCACAGCGGGATTCGGTCTTTTTTTGACCCCATCGGTCTACGACGAACCGTACCCGTTGCCACAGACTCACCTTGAGTACTGGTTCAATGGCAGCCCGGCAGCATGCGCCGCCAGAGCTCTCCGCAGCGGTGGCAAGTGCTGGACCGCCTGCATGCCGAAGCCGCGCAAGGCTACCAGTGGCGGAAACTTGAAGGCATAAAGCCGGGCTATGGCATCGAAACTCCAGGCATCCAGGCTGCTCGCGCTACGCCGCCGCCGAGCATAGCGGGACAATACCGCCGCCGCACTGAAGTCACGCCCGACATGGTGCGCCGCAGCAAGTACGGATACCAATTCTTCGCCATCGCGCAAACCTAAATTCACCCCTTGCCCGGCGAGAGGATGCACGGCATGGGCGGCATCGCCAACCAGAACCGTACGCGGCGCCGAAAACCGTTCGGCAACGGCTAACCGCAATGGAAAGGCGGCACGCTTGGATACCTGTTGCAAGCGGCCGAGCATAAAATCACTAGCCACACCCACGGCCTCGACAAACCCCGAGTCGTCCTGATCCAGCAGATCAAGAGCTGCGCTCTCGGGCAGGGACCAGACCAGGGAGACCCGGCCATCCGATAACGGCAGCAGGGCCAACGGGCCGCTGGGCAGGAACCGTTGCCAGGCGGTATCCTGATGGGGCCGCTCGCAGCTCAGGTGGGCCACAACAGCCCGCTGCTGATAATCGCGGCCATGGGTCGGAATACCCGCTTGTCCACGTAACGGGGAATCACGACCGTCTGCCGCCACCAGTAGCCGTGCGCTCAGGCTGGTACCATCTTGCAGAGACAGGCGTATCCGGTTCTCGTCAAGCTCATAACCCTGGACCCGAGCCGGACAGAGGCGCTCAATACCCTGCGCCTCCAAAGCCTGCCACAGTGCATATTGCAGCAAGCGGTTTTCGATGATCCAGCCCAGACCATCACTATCCAGCAGACTTGCATCGAAGCTGACCTCAATACCCTGGACCGCATCCCGAACCCGCATTGCCCGGTATGGTTGAACGCGGGCCTCGCGCACCTGCGACCAGACTCCCAGGCGATCCAGCCAGGCTGCCGAAGACGGTGCGAACGCCACCACCCGCAAATCCATCTCATCCTCCGGATGCCATTGCGGGGCCGGGGCGGCATCCAGTAGCTGCACCGAAAAACCTTCCTGAGCCAGAGCCAGGGCTGTGGCTGCACCCACCATTCCGCCCCCCACAACGGCGATATCCACAACTCGGCGGTTCATGGCAGGATCTCCAGCGCAGCCCGGGGGGACTGGCCACGAAAACCCATGCCCCGCCGCAAGATTGCCTTACGCACTGGGGGGCATTGTCCGACCATACCCAAGCCCAGGCTGTAGAGCGGATGTAACGCCGACCCCGGCAGGCAGGCCAGACGAACCAACCCATGACTCATGCGCATCACCCCATCCCGATCAGGCTTACGCCGGGCGGCGTACTCGGCCAGCAACGTATCCGCACCCGGATCCTCCGCTACAGCAAGCAACTCGGCCAGGGTCAGTGCGTCCCGCAGTCCAAGATTGAAACCCTGCGCCCCGATGGGATGAATGGTTTGCGCCGCATTACCCACCAGCACCGCCCGCGAGGCACAGAGCGATTGTGCCGCGACTCGACGTATCGGCCAGACCTGGCGTCTTCCGGCCTGCACGAAACGCCCCATTCGCCAACCAAAACGGGCCTGCGCCAATTCGAGATAGCTGTGTTCATCCATGGCCATAACTACTTCAGCCTCTGCGGCTGGAATCGTCAGCACCAGACCAGCCCGATCCTTGGCGAGGGGCAGCAGCGCCACCGGCCCCGCTCCGCTAAAACGCTCAAAGGCCCGGCCTTCAAGACTGCGTTCGGTTCTTACGGTGCCCACCATCAACACTTGTTCGTAATCATATTCGTCGGTACCGATACCCAAGGCTTCGCGCACCGATGAAGCGGTGCCATCCGCACCCACCAGCAGACTGGCGTGCAGTCTCTGCTCCTGCTTTGCTTCGGCCAGACGAACATCCCAACCCTGTGCATCGGACTCAAAGTTGCTCACCTTGGCCGGTACCTTATGCTGCACCCGGGTACATTCGCCGAGTCGAGCCGCCAGGGCCGCACCGAGCGCCCGCGCCGGCAAGGTGTAGCCAAGCGCATCCACCCCGGCATCAGCGGCATGCAAGCGGACCGAGCCAAACGCACCCTGGCGGCTAACCTGGATAGTGCGAATGGGGGTCGCCTCACTGGCGGCATGCCGCCAGACGCCGAGATGACGCAAGCCATTGACGCTGGCCCTGGCAAGGGCCAGATTGCGCTCTTCAGGATCGGCTTGCGTGGACACTGGCCGCGCCTTGGCTTCAACCAGGGTTACCTCGATACCCGCTTGGTCGAGGGCGATCGCCAAACTGGTTCCCACCAAACCACCACCCACCACTAACACGGAACAGGATGTATTCATGCTGCCATGATACCGGGCCGGGAGGACCAATGATGATCGAAAACCACATATGGAACTGATTTTGGTACGTTGCGGCAAAACTCAGGCGCCCCCCGGCACCCTACGTGGCCAGGCTCAGCTGGCTCTGGCGGCGACAGGATTTGCAGATCTGCAACAACTGGCCAGTAGTTGGATCGGCCCACCGCCACGCTTTCTGTTCAGCTCTGACTTGCGCCGGAGCCGGGAATCGGTACAGGTGTTCGCCGCCGCACTCGGTATGGAACCCCTTATCGATGCGCGCCTGCGTGAGCTCGATTTGGGACTTTGGAACGGTGCCAATTTTGCCAAAATTTCCGTCCAAGAAACCCAGGCTTGGCAACGCTGGAATGCGGACTGCAGCGAATACGCTCCTCCTGAAGGCGAGCTGTGGGGTGCCTTGCTCGAGCGTACCCGCTCCTGGCTGGATGGCCTGCGGCAGCTGCAATCAGAACAACGGGTCCTCGCTATCGTGCACGAAGGCAGCCTGCGCGCCATATTGGCACACATCCTTGATCTGCCCCTGGCTAAAACCCGAACTCTACGGATTATGCCGGCCCACGCCAGTGCCTTGCGCCTCCAGCCAGACGGCGATGAAGTATCCTATCTAAATTCACCGCAGTTTCTTGTTCTCTGAGGTTTCATCCATGTCCCATCCGGCTCAGCAGTTCAGCCCCCGCACCCTTACCGTCACGGCACTCATCGCGCTGGCCATCGGTGTGCGTCTTTTCATTTATTACGTTCCCTGGGTGATTCCATATAACTTCACGCCGATCCTGGCTTTGGGCTTGTTTGGGGGTGCCTGGTTTACAGATCGACGCACTGCTTTCATCGTGCCGCTGGTGGCGATGGCGCTTTCCGATCTGCTGATCGGGCTGTACCCGATGCTACCGGTGATCTATGCCTGTGTGGCCGCCAGCGTGCTGCTTGGTTTTGCCCTGCGCCGTACCCGGATTACCTCCATCCGGGTCATCCTGGCCGCAGTAGGTAGTGCCAGCGGCTTCTATCTGGTGACCAACTTTGCAGTCTGGCTGGCTTCGGGGATGTATCCGCTCACTGGTGCAGGTCTGCTGGCCAGCTATGTGGCCGGCTTGCCGTTCTATCCGGCCACCCTTGCCGGCACCCTGTTCTGGAGCGTGGCTCTGTTCGGGGGCTATGCCCTACTGTCCCGTCGTTTTCCCAAGCTGGCCGCAGCCTCCCACTGAGCCACTTCACGCGGCTGTGACGGACCCCGCCCACATATCTGATCAGTGGCTAACTCAGTGTGGACTTTCCTCATCGACACAAGGGGAGTCGTGTTGAGAAGACACGGCACGCTTACGGGCCAACCGCGCCCGAAACCAGCTTGCCTCCCAGGCCAGCCCGATCCAGATGATGTGCAGCAGGCCGCCCACCAGCAGACCCACCACCACACCGCCCACGAATAGGGCTCGGGTATGGGTCAGCAGAAAGCCATGAACCCCGGTAATACCGAATAACTGGAGCACGGCCATGCCAACCCGATCAGTCAGGTAATACGCGGGGGCCAAGGTCAGCGGGTTGGTAATAAACTGCAGAGCAATAATCAGGGTCAGGTTGGCACGCAAGAACAGGGCAACGAAAAAAGCAATGAACACCTGTACGCCATAGGTCGGCATAAAAGCCAGGATGGCCCCCAGATACAGAGCCCGTACTACTGGGCCATATTGAAACGACCACAGCCACGGAGCCCGTGCCGCCATATCAGCAAAACGGCGAATCAGTGGATAGCGGCGTAAATTTGCGCGCCGCGGCAAAGGCTTGAGCAGACGCCGAATCCGCCGCCGCCGGCGGCGCCATTCATGGAGATCATGGGGCATGGGAAATTAATACTGGGCAGTTCTAAGCAGCGGTCAAAGCGTTACGAGGTTACCATTGACCGGTCCCTTCCACGTAGCAGCACCATGGGTAACCGGCTTTCAAAAATCTATACTCGCACCGGCGATGATGGCAGTACTGGGCTAGGTGATGGCAGCCGCGTTGGCAAAGACAGTTTGCGAGTGACTGCCTACGGGACTGTGGACGAACTTAACAGCGTACTGGGCATGATCCTCGCCGATACCGGTTTACCGCAGGAACTTGCTTCGGAACTACAGCGCATCCAGCATACCCTGTTCGATCTGGGTGGCGAGCTGTGCATTCCCGGCATGGCCCTGATTGAAGACCCCGATATTGCCTGGCTTGAGGCAAGCATCGATCGTCATAACGCAAGCTTGCCGCCCCTCAAGGAATTCATTCTTCCCGGC
>CAJXGK010000180.1 GCA_913053815.1 uncultured Rhodanobacteraceae bacterium | reverse complement strand
ATGTGGAGTCAGCCGAGGTATTCGAGGCATCCCTTCGGCACGATGACATCGTGACCAATAGCCGGATCGGCAATGCGGCAGAAGTGGCTAATCTCAACCAGCTCAGCAAACGTCTAGCCTCCGTGAATGCGAATATCAGCGCGGCGCGCGATGGCCGCGATACCGTATCTATGGAGTTGGAAGGCATTCTGGGAGAGATTGCTGCTGCAATTCGTGAAATGTCCCCCGCATTACCGGAGAACTGGAGCTTGCCGAAGCTCGAAGTGTGGTTGGAGAGGAGGAATAAAGCCCTGGAGTCGCTCGCTGCTGTGAAAAAGGTGGATTACGACATACGTGAAGCGGAACAGGATGGAGAAAAGATCCGACGCAAGTTGATCGACGCAGCCAATGTAACCGGTATTGATATTGAAGCCGAGGCGAGTGCCGACACGCTCATATCTGTCTTGCAAACGGTGCTCGACCGAGAGACGGAACTGAGGGCCCTGCGGTCTGAGGTGGCCGAGCGTAAACGGAATGTGAAGGCTCGCGAACGCAGAGTGACGAGAGCCAGGGATATGGAACAGATCTGGAACGAAAACTGGGCTGGATCGTGCGCGAATTGTTGGCTCGGTGAAGAGGGTTCGATCCCGACTGTCCCGGCAATCCGGGAGGTGTTGAAGGCGCTGGATGAGCTGGGTCCGTTGATTGAAAAGCGGGCCAGTTTGGTTGATCGCATTCAACAAATGAAGAGTAATCAACGACGTTTTTTGACCGAGGTTGAGGCGCTGGCGAGGGTGCTCGAAATGGATGTTAAGGCACCCCCTCTCGACTTGGCAGCCCAATTTACAAAGGCGGTGGAGAAAGCGAGGGCAGCTGAGGCAGCTCGGGAAGTCGCCTTGAAGCGCCTGAAGGATGCGGAAATGCGCAAGCAGAGTATCGCGGAAATAAAGGAGATCCATGATCGCCGCAAGACGGAGATGATTGGCCACTTCAATGTCGATTCCCTTGGTGAGGTCGATACGAAATTGCGCGACCTCGAAAGGAGGCATGAGCTTCAGGATCAGGCTGCGACTGCGGAGCAGGATATACTGGATGCCCTTGGTGTAGCGTCTATCGACATGGCCGAGGAGGTCCTCGACAATCTGGATAGGAATGTGGTTGAGATCAAGATCGCGCAGTTAGAGGGGCGCTTTGAAGATCAAGACAAGCGTTCACACGAGTTGTTCAGTGAGCGCAGTAAAGCATCAGATCGCCTTGAGGCCGTCGGGGGAGACGACGCGGTTGCAAGAATTGATGAGCGGCGCCGGACAACGCTGCTCGAGATTGAGGAAGGAGCGGAGCGTTATTTGCGCTTGAGGTTGGGTGTTGCGGCAGCAGAGCAGGCGCTGCGGATTTATCGCGATCAGCATCGAAGCTCCATGATGACTCGTGCCTCGAAAGCTTTTAAGACAATCAGCCGCGACGCATACAAGGGACTGACGACTCAGCCTGACAAGGATAGCGAAGTCCTCATCGCAGTGGGCGCCAACGATAGCTCCAAGATTGCGTCGGAATTATCGAGAGGGACGCGTTTTCAGTTGTACCTGGCACTTCGGGTTGCGGGCTACCAGGAATTCGCTCAGTCGCGGAAGCCTGTTCCTTTCATAGCGGACGATATCATGGAAACTTTCGACGATTTCCGGGCGGAAGAAGCTTTCAAGTTATTGGCAGAGATGGCGGGAGTGGGGCAGGTCATTTACCTCACTCATCACCAACATCTTTGTGACATCGCACAAACTGTTTGCCCCGAGGTTCGGGTGCATGAGCTTGTCGTCAATTAACAGCCTTGCACGGATGTGGGCTGCTGGATACGGCATGAGATACCTTGATCAGCGTCCTGCGTCGTAAGAAAGACCGGTCCGATGATCTGCTGAGAGTGATCTTGCCACCGAAAAACGTATCTCTTAGCCGTGTGATTCAATGCCCCTGAGGAGAACGATATGATGAAATTAAGGCGGGCACGCTACACGCTCGAATTCAAGCAGGAAGCCGTATGGCTGGTCGAGTCCGATCAGAGTCAAGCTACGGTAACCAAGATGCTGGGGGTGGTTGAGCAGACGCAGTTCAACTGGGTCGGGGCTAACCGGTCATGATAATTGTCGCTGAACACTTGGAGATATTGTGGTCAAGCCGCCTGCCCTGCTAGCATGCGTGCTTATGCGAATTTCATCTCTAGCTGCCATCTTGTTGGGTACCCTGGTGCTTGTTGCAGGGGCGGTTTATGCTCAGCCGGTGAGCCCTTCTGGGAAGCGCTTCTCAACCCTTGAGGAACGTATGTCGCAGGCCGATTTCAACCGGGCCGGGCTGAATAAACTCACTACGGAACAGCTGAAGTTTCTTGACCAGTGGTTAGCTCGCCATGTCGGTAAGATCCACTCCAGCCCGGTTCAGGCCGGGTCTTCGGATAACCGAGTTTATCGCCGAGCAGTTGATCAACCGCGCAAGAAGCTTGAGTCCAGTATTGTCGGCCGCTTCAGTGGCTGGAGTGGCAACACCCGGATCAAACTGGCCAATGGCCAGGTTTGGCGGCAAACCGACTCGGAATCGTGGATGTGTCAGACGGTGCAGAACCCCAAGGTCACGATCAAGCCGATGATTCTCGGCAGTTGGTTGATTTATGTGCAGGGCTGTGGTCAAAGTGTGCGAGTTCAGCCGGTACGCTAGCAACTTGCCGGACTTGGGTAATTTGCGGTGCAGGAAGGTTTCCTTTGACGCTCAGCTTTCACCCGGCATAGTGCTGCTCCACACATAGTCCGATAGATGGCCGGGGTCAGCCGCCCTTGCGTAGCGTGATGTCACCGGAACCGGTACGGGCGTTTAACTGAATGGCACCGTTGCCGCCCGCCAAGGTGTAGGAATGTCGGTTGCTATGGATGGTGGCCGCGAAATCCGTGTTCACTTCGCCACTGCCGGTCGATATAGTGCCACCCAGTTTGGAACCGGCGGGGAAGAACATCACCAAGTCACCGGAACCCGATCTGGCTTTTAGCGAGGCGCCGGCAGCAAGATTCTGCCAGTGGGCGGTAATGTCGCCTGAGCCGGAGCTTAGCAAAGCCTGTTTCGCTGAGGCGCTACTGATCCCGATATCTCCTGAGCCGGTACTAACGTTCAGTGAATCCACGGTTCCCGCGAAGTTGACGTCACCGGAACCGGTGCGGAGTTGCACCGGTGCTGATGGGTCTGCCTGATGCAGGGCGACGAAGATATCGCCTGATCCGGTCTTGGCGGCAAGCCGGGTTGATGCCGATTTGACCATGACATCACCGGAGCCACTATCGCCTTTGATCAAGTTGGCGGCGCCGGGATTGACGAAGCGGAAATCTCCTGATCCCAGCCGGTAGTTCACAGCCATGGTGACAGGCATGGTGACGGTCACCCGGGCCTGTGGACTGCCACTAAAATTGAAGGGCCAGCCCCAGCTATTGTGGGTGGGGCTCAGGATGACTACGTTGCCATCCTGAGTGCTGATCTTCGGGGCCAGCCTAGTTACAATTTTGACCTTGGCCTCGGCGGAACCGGCATGGGCCCAAATGTCGGTACTGACGGTCACCGAGTTATCGGGCGCAACGTGGATGACAACATCCTGCTGGGACAGCACCAAACGTACCGTGTGGCCCGGGTGGGCCGCCAGCTTGGTAACGTGATGATAAATCAGCGGCGGGCGCGCTATGGCCAGTGCGGGTACTGCAACGAGGGCTAAAAGGGGGAAAGTGCGGAAGATTCTGTTCATAACAATATGGGCACTAGTAGTGTGTTGGTACTATACCACACCATATCATGGATACTGTCTTATAGCGGGGGGAGAAGCCTTGCTTGCGCAGTAGCAAAGGTCTCTGCGCAAGGGGGCCTTGTAGAGACAAAATCTGTTGGGGTTCGTACCTCACCTACAACCTACTGGGATACGGCGAATTTCGATGGATTCTGGTAGGTGGGGGTCAGCTTCGTGAATCCCAACGTGGCAAGAAACGATCATTATCGTCTCGTAAGGATCGAGTCGGTTCAGCGTTCTAGTAAGGGCAGTTTGTTGGGCTTACCATCCCATTCTTCGGCATCGGCGGGTGCTTTCACACATTCGGTGAGAACCGGCCATATCCTGGATAGTTCGGCATTCAAGGCGACGAATCCTTCCTGTCCGGTGGGCACATCATCTTCTGGAAAGATCGCGTTAGCTGGGCACTCTGGTTCGCACAGAGTGCAGTCAATACAATCTTCTGGATCAATGGCCAGGAAATTAGGACCCTCGTGAAAACAGTCGACGGGACAGACTTCCACGCAGTCGGTGTATTTGCATTTGATGCAGTTGTCGGTAACGACAAAGGTCATGGTTGGAGGCGCAAACTGAGGCCGGTCGCGATCCGGCGGGTTGGTAAGATGGTGCTCCCTACGAGAATCGAACTCGTGTTTCCGCCTTGAGAGGGCAGCGTCCTGGACCGCTAGACGAAGGGAGCACGGTATATTGAAGAGGCGCTAGTATAGCGGGATCACCGGTCCCGGCAATCTCTGCAAGCCGAGTGGCGCAAAGGAAATATCGTTTGAACAAGACCGCAAAGGACGAATCCGCAATCTCGGCACATATCCTCCCTCGTGCCGAGCATTGCATTTCCAGAAAGGACATCAGTTCTGCGGCACTGCGAGTACTTTACCGGTTGCATGAAGCGGGTTACGCGGCTTTGCTGGTGGGTGGAGCCGTGCGTGACCTGTTGCTGGGAGGTCACCCCAAAGACTTCGATGTAGCCACGGATGCGACCCCCGAGGAAGTGAGGAAACTATTCCGAAACTGCCGGCTGATCGGTCGGCGATTCCGGCTTGCCCACGTGTTTTTTGGCCCCGAGATTATCGAAGTGGCTACCTTTCGTGGGCATGGGGATGGGGATCGCGAAATCGTTGATGGGAGGATTCTACGCGATAA
>CAJXGK010000179.1 GCA_913053815.1 uncultured Rhodanobacteraceae bacterium | reverse complement strand
GCAGTTGCGCATCTCGATTCTGCTCAACGACAAACACGGTCGGGTGCTGTTCGATAAATTTCAGGGCCCCCTCGGTAAAGGGGAAGGCCCGCAGGCGTAGGGCATCAAGTTGGACGCCACGCTGCTCAAGACCTTCCAGTGCCTCGTGCATGGGCTCAGCCGTCGTACCGAAATAGAGGATGCCGAGTGAGCTGCCGGGGGCCGCCTCAAGTATCGCCTCAGGGACCAAGGTGGCCGCGGTATCAAATTTACGACGCAAGCGATCAACATTCTCAATGTATTGGGTGCTGTCCTCGGTGTAACGGCCATATTTATTGTGGCCGGAGCCACGGGTGAAATAAGCACCCCGCGAGGGATGAGTACCGGGGTAGGTACGGTAAGAAATCGCATCACCGTCCACATCGAGATAGCGATCGAAAGGGGTACCCGATTCTAGGGCTTCATAATCGAGTACTTTGCCGCGATCAGGCCGGTAGGACTCGTCCCACGCAAAGGGTTCGGATAGCCAGGTATTCATACCCAAGTCCAGATCGCTCATCACGAAGACCGGGGTTTGCAAGCGCTCAGCAAGATCAAAGGCTACGACCGCAAACTCGAAGCACTCTTTGGGCGAAGACGGGAACAGCAACACATGTTTGGTATCGCCATGTGACGCATAGGCCGCGGCAATGATATCGCTCTGCTGGGTGCGGGTTGGCATGCCGGTGGAAGGCCCGGTGCGCTGTACGTTGAACAGTACCGTCGGAATTTCGGCGTAATAAGCCAGCCCGAGAAACTCGCTCATCAGTGACAAACCCGGGCCGCTGGTGGCGGTGAAAGCCCGGGCTCCATTCCACATGGCCCCGATCACCGCACCAATGGCCGCCAGCTCATCTTCGACCTGGATGATAGCCACCTTGTTGCACCCACTCGCCTCATCCACCCGATAAGCGGCGCAATACTTGCCAAACTCCTCGATCAGCGATGTCGATGGGGTGATGGGATACCAGGCCGCCACCGTCGCTCCGGCATAAACACAGCCCAACGCGCAAGCCTTGTTGCCGCTGACAAGGATCTTGTCAGCGATAAGATCGCGGCGCTCGGCATACAAGGGCAGCGGACAGGAAAAAGCCGCCAGGGCCGCATCACGACCGGCACTGAGCGCCTCGATATTCTGGGAGATGAGCGCTGGCTTGCCCTGGAATTTCTCTCCGAGTAGTTCGGTCAATACCTCAAACTCGATGGTCAACAATGCCGACAGAGCGCCGACATAACAGATGTTCTTGAACAAAAGCCGCTTACGTGGATCGGTATGCTGTTGAACCATGGCCATGAATGGCAGACCGAAAAAGCTCACATCGTCGCGCTTTAAGGCGGGATTAAGCGGCTTGGTCGAGTCATAAAGAACATAACCTCCAGGATGCAAATCCGCAACATCTTCCCGGAAACTCTGCGGGTTCATCGCCACCGTCAGGTCCACACTGCCACGGCGCCCGGTGTGACCGGCCTCACTTACCCGAATCTCGTACCAGGTTGGCAGCCCCTGAATGTTCGAGGGGAACATGTTTTTGGCGGCAATCGGCAGTCCCATGCGGTAGAACGCCTTGGCCAGTAACACGTTGGCACTGGCCGATCCGGTACCGTTGACGTTGGCGCAACGGATAACAAACTCATTGCACTGACCCACCGACATTTTATTCCTCATCCCATTCCATCCCGAACTGGAGCCGATACTCCATCTTGTAAAAGAGCCCCATATGGGGAGGTTCATTCATGACGAAGGCCACCTGCCTGGAGAAGATGAATCACGGATTTTTGCATGTCCCAAGCCCCGCTTGGACAACGCTCGGCACACAGCCCGCAGTGCAGGCACAGGTTTTCATCCTTGGCCATGATGCGACCGGTCGCCAGCGGTCCATCGACATAAACATCCTGATCCGGGTTGGTCGCCGGAACCCGTAGCCGCGCACGCAACTCGTTTTCTTCCCCGTCGGCAATGAAATTGATGCAATCCATCGGACAGATATCGACGCAGGCATCGCATTCGATGCACAGTTTCGGTGTAAATACCGTTTGTATATCGCAGTTCAGGCAGCGCTCGGCTTCTTCACAAGCCCGCTTGACGTCATAGCCCAGTTCGACCTCGGTGGTGATGTTGGAGAGGGTCAACGATTTTTTGGCGTGCGGTACGACCAGGCGCTGCGTGCCGGCGTAATCGTTCTCGTAACTCCACTCATGCAGGCCCATCTTCTGACTGGTTAGATTGAGTCCAGGTGGCAGACGATCCCGGTGTAGATCCTTACCCTGACAATACAGATCGATGGAGATCGCCGCGGCGTGACCGTGGGCGGCCGCAGAAACGATATTGTTGGGCCCGAGCGCAGCATCGCCGGCAAAGAATACCCCGGGCCGGGTGGATTCAAAAGTCAGCGGATCAAGCACCGGTAGCTGCCACTTGCCGATCTCAATACCTAGCTCCGCCTCGATCCAAGAAAACACCGGATCCTGGCCGATGGCGAGCAGCACATCGTCACAGGGGATCTCGATCTGCTCGCCGGTGGGAATAAGTTTGCGGCGCCCATCCGTATATTCTGCACGCACTTTTTCGAAGCGCATCGCCGTCAGCCGGCCATTCTCCAGCACCAGAGACTGCGGATTGTGCCAATTGAGGATGGGTATGTCTTCGGCCCGCGCTTCGTCTTTTTCCCACGGGTGCGCCTTCATCTCATCGAAGCCGCTGCGAACCGTAACCGTGACTTGCTTGCCGCCGAGCCGAAGCGCGCTGCGACAACAATCCATCGCCGTATTACCACCACCCACCACCACCACCCGCTTACCGATGTGGGTAGTGTGCCCAAAGGCAACGCTCGCAAGCCAGTCCACACCGATGTGAACGTGGGCAGCCGCTTGCGCGCGGCCCGGGAGCTGTAAATCGCGACCACGCGGCGCGCCGGTAGCGATTAATACGGCATCGTAACCCTCCTCAATCACCGCCTTCAGGCTATCCACGCGATGCTCGAAGCGACACTCGACGCCCATATCCAGGATTAGATTCACCTCTTCGTCCAAGACCTCGACCGGCAAACGAAAGGCGGGAATCTGGCTGCGCATCATGCCGCCGCCCTGGGCGTGCTCATCGTAGAGGACCATTTCATAGCCCAGCGGGAGCAAATCGCGGGCTACGGTAAGCGCAGCGGGTCCGGCTCCGATCAGGGCAATGCGCTGGCCGTTTTTTTGTTTCGGGATCTTTGGTAATAGGCCTGCAAGGTCACCTTTCAAGTCAGCGGCAACCCGCTTCAAGCGGCAGATGGCAACCGGCTCCTTTTCCACCCTGGCCCGCCGACACGCCGGCTCACAGGGTCGATCACAAGTACGCCCGAGAATGCCCGGGAACACATTCGAATACCAGTTGAGCATGAAGGCCTCGGTATAACGCCCGGCCGCAATCATACGGATGTACTCAGGGACATTGGTGTGAGTGGGGCAGGCCCACTGGCAGTCAACGACCTTGTGGAAATAATCGGGTCGTTTAATATCCGTTTTTTTCACCCACGTCCTCCTGCAACACGCTTGTCAAAACCCGCAGGGAATGCGCTGCAGGCGCGCGCTCGTCGAATGTCTCGTGAAACCAAAAACACTCCCAAGCTTCGCGAGGCGGATTATCAGTCACCTCGTCAATCCATTGATCGAAGGCCAGGGCGATCTTGGGCAACTCCATAGGTTGTGATGTCCAAGGACGCTGAAATTATGTCGTGCCGCGACCCATGACCTTCTGCATCGTCCGGTATCGCCGGGACTTGCCCAGTCATTCCCTGTTGATTAAGAAACGAGGGGTGCGGCTCAAGCCGGGTTGCCAATACCTGCAACTTCTGCAGGAAATCAAGAGGGGACGCATCAATCAGAATATCTCCAATATTCGTCAATCAACCCGCTAAGCGGGCTAAAAAACTTACTTTAGAGGCCGACCGCACCCTGAACTACCTCGACCCTGTCCCTTTAACTGGCGCACATCCTACACCCTGCACAGGCGGACGGCGCCAGGTAGGTCTCATCTTTCGTCACGCACCGCCAAGGGAATTAAGCCTAGTGGTTACCGGCTGGTTCATGGCCCTGGCTCCGCGCCACAAACCATGGCAAGGAATCAGCATGTCGCGATCTCCCCTGCGTTATTCCCGTCTAGGCAGGAACCCGAATGAAGTGCAAGCATAATCCAGGATGGATAGGCGGTGAAAAGATAGGTTTCCGGATTTCGCTTCGTAGCAATCGGGCTACGAAGCGGCCAACCTGCAAAGTGAGCCGAGGCGGCGCCTAGGATGGCCGAACCGGAAATGCCGGCGTCTAATAAGTCAGTACACTGATCATGGATGCCGGTTCAATAAGGGACGGAGGCAATCCACGCCATGATCTCCGTCCCTGTTGTGGGGCGACCAGGATGACCGATTACTTCTTCAGTGTCGCTTCCAGGCTCAGGTCTTTAAGCATGGGGCCAATCTGCGGGTTGCGGCCATAGAAGCGACGGAACATCGTGGCGTAATCCTCGGTATTGCCGCGCGACAGAATCAGATTACGGAAACGCTGGCCATTGGCACGGGTCAGCCCGCCATGCTTCTGACACCACGCATACGCGTCATCGGCCAGCATCGCCGTCCACAGGTAGGAGTAGTAACCCGCCTGGTACCCATTACCCCAGATGTGCAAGAAATAGGTGGAACGGTAACGCGGCGGAATTTGCGGCAAATACAAATGGACGCGTTGCAGCGCCTGGGTTTCAAACTGGTCGGCATTCTGCAGCGCTGCATGACCCGGCAAGCTATGCCACTGCATGTCCAGCGCTGCGGCTTCCACCAGCTCCATCATGTTGTAACCCACATTGAATGACCGGGCCTTGATGAGCTTGTTCAGTAACGCCTTGGGCATGGGCTTGCCGGTTTTATAATGAAGGGCAAATTTGCGTAAAATCTCGG
>CAJXGK010000178.1 GCA_913053815.1 uncultured Rhodanobacteraceae bacterium | reverse complement strand
GGTTGTCCACGACAGAACCCGGCTTACAGGCCGACTTCCTCCTTAATCCCTGTTAGTTTGCGATTTACCCGCTATTATACTTTACAAATAGTCGTCTATATGTAAACTAATAATATGATCAAGCGCACTCTCTGGCTGGACCGAATACAACAGGCCTGGACTCGACGGTCTATCGTCTGGCTGTCCGGCGTGCGCCGGGTGGGCAAGACGACGCTGGCCCGGATACTGCCCGATGCGGTGTATATGAACTGTGATCTGCCCTCCACCTTGCGGGCGTTGGAAGATCCGGAGTTATTCCTCGACAGCCAGACGCCGGGTAGCGTGTTGATCCTGGATGAGGTGCATCATCTCGACGACCCCAGCCGCCTGCTGAAGATTGCCGCCGACGAGTATCCGAAGTTGAAGGTGCTGGCTACCGGTTCTTCCACCCTGGCAGCGACCCGCAAGTTCCGCGATTCGCTGACCGGGCGCAAGCAGGCGATTCACCTGTGCCCGGTGCTCTGGGAGGAGTGTGCCGAGCCTTTTGGTGTGCGTGATCTGGATCGCCGCCTGTTGCACGGCGGATTGCCTGAGCCGTTGTTGGCTACGCGCAAGGACCCCGTATTTTTCAACGAATGGATTGACAGTTTCTATGCGCGGGATATCCTGGAACTGTTTGGCATTCGCAATCGCCAGGGGTTTTTGTCGCTGTTCCGGCTTCTGTTACGTCAGAGTAGCGGGCAACTGGATTACAGCCAACTGGCAAATTTGAGCGAGCTGAGTCGGCCCACGGTCAAGGCCCATATCGAGGCCATGCAAATTGCTCATGCGGTGCACCTGTTGCGGCCCTTTCACGGTGGTGGTAAGCGTGAGATCGTCAGCCGTCCCAAATGTTATGCCTTCGACACCGGCTTTGTCACCTTCGAGAAGGGTTGGGATACCATTCGTGACGATGACCGTGGCCTGTTGTGGGAGCACCTTGTACTGGACGCCTTACGCGCCCGCTTCGCGGACGAGGATGTTTTCTACTGGCAGGACAAGTCGCGCCGGGAGGTGGATTTCGTGATCCGGCGCGGGCGTGACCGTGTGGATGTCCTGGAATGCAAGATCAACCCGGACAAGCTCGATGCAAAACCGGTCGAGGCGTTCCGCAGCCTGTATCCGGCAGGGGATAATTACATGGTTAGCCCCGCGGTGAAAAAGCCTTACCGGGTTCGCCGGGGGGACCTGGTGTTTACCGTGTGCACGACAAGGGACCTTTCGTGATGGACTACACATTGCTGACACCGTATAGAGCTTAATCTACTGATTTTGCCCGTTACTGGCTGTTTTCACGCAGTTTTTTCAGATATTCGACGAGCTCGGAAACAAGAGTCGATGGGTTATCCGTGCCCATCGGTCATGAGACCAGACGGCGGACATAGGGCAGTGCACCATAACGGCCACGAAGATAGCCGCGCTGGATGGCCTCGTGTTTGCGGGGTTTGAAATCCGACAATGGAAACAGCCGGGTTGCGCGGAACTGATCCTTCTCAACGAACCACATCTGGTCTCGCCGCAGCAGATCGTTTTCCATCAGCGTAGTGTCGTGACTGGTGAATACCAGTTGGGCGTTATTTGGATTAGTGTCAACACCGTGCAACAGCCCGATAAGGAAGCGTGTCAGCAAAGGGTGCAAACGGATATCCAGCTCATCCACCACCAGCACCACGCCGCGCTCCAGTACGTCAAGCCAGGGGCCGGCAAGCGAAAACAGTTTCTGTGTACCATCCGATTCCTCGCCAAAGCTAAATGCAACCTTTTCACCCGTATCAATTCGAGTATGCAAGGCGTTTAATTGCATCAGTTCTTTGCCAAGGAATTCCTTTGTTAATTGCTTCCGTGCGTCTGGCTCAATATCCTGGGGGATGTCATCCTCGGATACGGCATGACTCTCTACCTGAAGGTCGTCAATACCAAGGTCAGCGACTTTTAGAAATTTGAGAATTTTCTCCCGTCCCGCTACGTTCTCACACTGATTTAACGTGAAGTTGCGAAAGGCATTGAGCCGTTCACCGTACGCAGGAATGACGACCAGTCGCTGCGTGAACCAGTTAAACACCGGGCGCAGTTGTTCGTTGTTCAATTGGATGGCAGTCGAGAGGAACAAGGCATTGCTGCGCGTCGTCTGCTGCAGCACCTTCACCGGCCGCTTGAGGCTTGGGCCGAAATACCAGTCGTAGCCGTCCGACTCAGGATTGTAGATTCGCTCGAACCAGCGTTGAGCCTTGGCTGCTGGATAAGCCAGCAACCACTCCTCGACAACGCGCTTCCGATCAACGGAAAAGCCGTACTGGTAACGCACCCCGTCCGCGATAAAAATCATCTCGAACTCGGAAGGCCGGGTTTCGCTCGCTGATTCCAGCCGAAAGGGTGTAACCGAAATGGGTTCGTCCTGCTGGTGTCCGGTGGCAGATTCCTGGACAAAGGCGCGCATGAAGTGCATCGCCTGGGTCAGGTTGCTCTTGCCCGCAGCATTGGGGCCGAACACAGCCGCCGAGCGCAGCAGGCGCGGGGCGCTCTTTGCGTCAGGGTCGAAGGTATTCTCGTCCCGCAATTCTTTGCCCGTGCCGGCTACCAGCGATAGCGTCTGGGTGTCGCGGATCGAACGAAAATTGCTGACGCTGAATTCGATTAGCATGAGAAACAGCCTAATAATACTAATAATAGATTAATATTCACACAATATCTGCAATAATCAAGCGGTTATTCATCGTTGGATGCGGTTCCGGTGAAAATAATGCGATTGATCTCTGGCCAACATTAAAGTAAAGTTTACAAAATATGACAATAAAGCCAATATCTGTAAACTTGCTGGAGAACGACATGATAGGTGATCGTATTCATCAGGCTCGTAAATCGTCTGGTTTGTCGATGCGTGCCCTGGGCGAAAAAGCCGGTATCTCGGCCATGGCCATTTCCAAGTACGAGAACAATAAATCGACCCCATCGTCAGCCGTGATGCTGTCGCTTGCCCGGTCGTTGGGCGTCCGTATCGAATATTTCTTCAGGGTCTCCCAGGTAGAACTCAAGGAAGTCGAATACCGGAAGCATTCCCGGCTGCCAAAAAAGGTCCTGAATCAAATTGAAGGCGACGTCATTGAGCAGATTGAACGGTATCTGGAACTGGAGGAATTTCTGCCAGTCAGCCCGATTGAGCTATTCAGCCTGCCGGCAGGATTGCCGGAACTTATCGGGAATTACGATGAAATCGAGACTGTATCGGCGAAGGTTCGCCAAGCATGGCGGCTGGGTAGTAACCCGATCCCCGATTTGATCGATACCCTGGAAGAGCGTGGCATCAAAGTCTTTCGGTCAACTGCCCTCCATAGCAACAAGTTTGATGGTCTGGCAGCCAGGGTCAATGGTACCCCGGTCATTGTTGTCGGCCGCGACTGGCCGGGTGATCGGCAGCGCTTCACCCTTGCGCATGAACTGGGTCATCTGGCACTGGCCGGACGCCTTGCGGAGTATCTGGACGAAGAGTCGGCGGCTAACCGGTTTGCAGGTGCCCTTCTTGCGCCCGCATCAGAAGTCGTCAAAGAGCTGGGTTATCAGCGGAAGTCACTGGAGCCTACCGAGCTGTGCGTACTCAAACACGCCTACGGATTGAGTATGCAGGGCTGGTTGTACCGGGCGCGTGACCTGAACGTTATTTCACAGGTCACTTTTCAAACCATGTACCGCATGTTTGCGGCAAGAGGATGGCGAAAGGAAGAGCCTGGGCCTCGATATAACCCTGAAAAACCCAGGCTGTTCATACAACTTGTCTTTCATGCCTTTGCGGAAGACCTGATTGGCGAATCAAAGGCCGCAGAGTTGCTGGGCAAGTCGTTGTCCGAATTCAGAACCATAAGGAATGTGGAACTCTGTGAGCCAGAAGCTGCTAATCAGTGATGCCAATATTCTCATCGACATGATCGTCGGCGGATTGTTGGATGACATATTCAGACTCGACTACGAATTCGGCCTGCCTGATGTTTTGTTCGAGTATGAGCTGCGTGAAAATCACGCGGATTTGCCGGAAAAAGGCTTGCAGGTACTGGTGCTGGAGGAGGCTGCCGTAAAGGATACCGGCGGTCTATACGAACGCCATCGAAGTTCAGGTGTGAGTATCAATGATTGTATGGCGCTGGCCATGGCAAGGCAGGAAATCTGTCCGCTGCTGACTGGGGATGCCGCGCTACGACAGGTGTCGATTCTGGAAGATGTCGAAGTCCGGGGAACACTTTGGCCAGTAGGCGTGAATTGCGCGCACATTGGGTGTGATCGCCTGTTGCAGGTTGTGGATTTCCTGTGGGCTTAACTGGTCGTGGGTGATGAATACCTGCTCGCCCTGAAACGCCTTGATCGGGGCGACACTCATCGTCATCATTTTTACCCGCGAGTCGTCATTCCCGATCTTCGGCTTATTTTAAGCCATTATCGCTGATAAATGGTATTTGATCATGTTTCGGTTGCGAATTGTACAGGCTGCCATGACTCTATGTTTATTCCCCAAAAAAATCAATAACTAAGAAAGTCTTTGTGCCTGGGGGGCATGTGATTTGGCGGTCAGGGTAAACCCCACCCGAAGCAAGACTCAATGGGGAAACACTGGCGCGGCTCGCGTCTTTCCCGGGTAGATTGCCTGAGGCGGACAGCGACGTGCATCCCGGCTGAATGGTTGTCCACAGCAGAGCCCGGTTTCCTCCTTAATCTACTGATTCCGCCTGAAAATTCCTGTAGAATGCTTACCCCGTTTGAATGGTTAATGATCCCGTTAATGGCTGGCAAAGTATTTATAAAAACCCACGGTTGTCAGATGAACGAGTACGATTCCGCCAAAATGATGGACGTACTGGCGGCTGCGCATGGCCTGGAGCTGGCGCAGTCGGCGCAAGAGGCAGATGTGTTGCTGCTCAACACCTGTTCTATCCGGGAGAAGGCGCAGGAGAAAGTAT
>CAJXGK010000177.1 GCA_913053815.1 uncultured Rhodanobacteraceae bacterium | reverse complement strand
ACAAGAATCCCGCCACCAGCATCTCGCGGAGGCGCCACAGCATGCTGGAGGTGGTCACCAACTGCCCACGTGGGATCTCCATTCCGTGGCGCATCAGGGTTTCGAATCCAGCACTGATATGGGCCCGGTCAAAGACCATCGCGGCAACGATAATCCCGGTCACCACCGCAGCGGTGAAATCACGTGATTGAGGTACTTCACCGCGTTCACGCGCTTCACGAAGGCGTTTCTGAGTGGCTTTTTCGCTGCGTTCTTGGACGTCGTCATTCTCAGCCATGTCCCCCCCCCGGTACCAACATGTGCGATAGCGCCGCGAAAGCCGAGGCGAACAACCGCTCGACAATCCCCGGCAGAGTTCCGAAAGTCATCCACACTGCGACGATGCCAAGCAACAGGATGGCTGGAAAACCCACCGCAAACAGATTCAGAGCCGGGGCGGCACGGCTGGTGAAGCCCACCCCGATGTTCACCACCAGCAAAGCAGTCAGTGCGGGCAAAGCCACGACCATCGCCCCGACGAACAAATTGCTTGACCAGGTCAGTAAGGTACCGATCAGACCTGCTATGGGCAGGCCACGGCCTATCGGTAAGTCCCGAAAACTCTCCGCCAGTGCCGCTAATAACCGCAAATGAACATTGGTCACCAACAGCAGTAACACCGCGAACAGGACATAGAACTGGCTCAGTACCGGAGATTGGGTACCATCCACAGGGCTGATGATCGTCCCAAAGGACAACCCCATGGTGAAAGCGATCAGCTGCGCACCGAAGGATACGGCTTCAACCACCAGCTTGAGCATGAAGCCCATAGCGGCGCCGATCACCACTTGGCTTGCCAGCACTACCAGCCCCGGCGCTGAGAACGGGGCCAGCCCCACCGGCACCTGTACCAGCGGGATCAGGATGAGACTCACCATAATGACAAAGGCGGCCCGTATCTGCCGAGGTACAGTGGGCGTACTGAACACGGGAGCCGTCAACGCAATACCACCGACCCGGGCCACAGTCCACATGGCGGTACCGACCAGGGTTTGCAGAGTGGCAAGCTCGATCTGCATGGTTTATCTCATCAGTGTGGGCAGACTTTCGATAAGTTGACGGGTGTAGTCCACCAGGATATGCAGCATCCACGGCCCGGCGATCAACAGGACCAACGCCATGGCCAGCAACTTGGGAATAAAGCTCAGGGTCAACTCATTGACCTGGGTGGCGGCTTGCAACATCCCCACGATCAGGCCCACGGCCAGCGCGGCCAGCAACAACGGAGCCGCCAGCAAAATCAGCAGGGTCAGTGCGTGGCGGGCAATTTCGAGAACCTGGGCCGGATTCATGACGTCATCCTCGGGTGATAAAACTGCGAGCCAGGGAACCGATTACCAGCGTCCAGCCATCAACCAGCACGAACAACATGATCTTGAACGGTAGTGAGATGATCATCGGCGAAAGCATCAACATGCCCAACGACATAAGGACACTGGACACCACCAGATCAATGACCAAAAACGGGATAAACAGCATGAAGCCCATCTCAAAAGCCGTCTTCAGCTCACTGGTAATGAAAGCTGGAATCAGCACTGCGATCGGTACTGCGGCCCGCGATGCGTAGCCCTTGCTATGGGCGAGGTGCGCAAATAGCTGCAAATCCGCATTGCGTACCTGGTTGAACATGAAACGCCGGAAAGGCTTGATGGTCTTGGTATAGGCCTGCTGCTCGCTGATCCGGCCTTGCATGTAAGGCTGAATCCCCTGATTCCAGGACTGCCCCAGCACCGGAGCCATCACGAACAGCGTCAGAAACAAGGCCAGACCCAGCAGAATCTGGTTGGGTGGAGTTTGCCCGGTACCCATCGCCTGACGTAAAAAACCCAGCACGATGATGATCCGGGTAAACGAGGTCATGGTCAGCAAAATCGCCGGCAACAGGGTTAGTGCAGTCATCGCCAACAGGATCTGCACACTTAGCGTCCAGGTCTCGCCACCCCCTGCTGCGGTATGCACCGAGAACACCGGCAGCCCTGCGGCAAGTACCGGCATCGGCAATAACAGAGCTAACAGCAGCAGGCGTTTCAACGCCCTGCTCCACGTCTTAGCATGCGCTGCAAGGCCTCGGAGAATGCCGGCGGGGTTTTCAGCGTGACCGTTTCAATCGGGTCATCCAGCACCCTAAGCAAGCGCACATTACCCGGGGCTACGCCAATCAACATCTGCCGCTCACCCACCTGGATCAGTACCACCCGTTCCCGCGCCCCCACGCTCAGGGCGGCAACACTACGCAGGGCGTGCGAGCCTGGACGCCCTCGGCCATGGGCCCGTTTCAGCATCCAGCTCAGTGCATAAATAGTCCCCAGCACCAAGCCCAGCACCCCCAACATGTGCACGGTTTCACCGGTAAGATCCGGTAAGGCAATGTTCGCTGGGGTAGTCGTTGCGGGGAGGCCTGCCGCAACCACCGGAATCGGCAACAGGCCTAGAAGACCCCACCACCCCAAGCACTGCCTGCAGTATGCCCAAGGGTTCATCGCGGCAGCCCCGGTGTTCATTTCAGTTTGCGCACCCGTTCTGCCGGACTGACTACATCGGTAAAGCGAATCCCGAATTTCTCGTTGATGACGACAACTTCACCATGGGCCACCAAAGTACCGTTCACAAACACGTCCAGGGGCTCCCCGGCGGCACGATCCAACTCCACCACCGAACCCTGATTGAGCTGTAGAAGATTGCGAATACTAATGCGTGTGCGGCCCGCCTCCATAGCCAAGGTCACCGGCACTTCCAGAATCACATCCAGATTGACACCGTCATTATTGGCGCCCCCATTGCCGACCTCGGTTGCCACACTTTTCTGCAAGGTCTCAAATTCAACCTTGTCGTAGCCTTGTTCATTCTCAGGGGGTTTTTCGGTAGCGGCATTTTCAACAGGAGTGTTTTCCTGTACGACTTCATCGTTCATGGCTGTTCCTTGTGAATCACAATCGGTTGGGGGCGTGGTCGCTGTAGGGAGTGGCTGATGCTTACCGCATTGTTGCCACTCAGGGTGCCCAGACGGCCGCGAAAACAGGGCACATCCTCGGCATACAGCACGGCCTGGTCCGGCAATTCGATGGGCAATACGTCGCCCGGTCGCAGGTGCAGAAAGTCACCGATGGTGATCTGGGTTTTCACCAATACCCCGTTCACCTCAATTTCAGCCTCGAGGATTTCCTGATGCAGGGTGCCGCTCCAGCGTTCATCGTGCTCGACCCGGTCGCTTTGTACGCCCGCATCGAGTCGGTCTCGGATCGGTTCAATCATGGAGTACGGCATGGTGAGATGAATGTCACCGGCCCCACCATCAAGTTCCACGTGGAAACGGGACACGACCACGGTTTCAGTCGGGCTCACAATATTGGCAAACTGTGGATTCATCTCCGAATTGACGTACTCAGGCTGCAATGCCAGTACTGGAGCCCAGGCCTCGACCGTGGCCTCAAAAAAGGCTTGGAGGGTGAGCTGGATTACACGCTGCTCAGTAGGTGTGAACTCGCGACCTTCGATCTTGACGCGATAGCGTCCATCCCCACCGAAAAAATTGTCGACAATGGTGAACACCAGATTCGGCTCGAACACAACCAATGCCGTACCACGCAAAGGTTTGATGTGCACCAGGTTAAGATTGTTCGGCACCACCAGCGCATGCACGTATTCGGAAAATTTACTCATGCTGACGCCCTGTACCGAGACTTCGCAATTTTTGCGCAACAAGCCGAACAGACCGGTGCGCAAAAACCTTGCACAGCGGTCGTTGATCATCTCCAAGGTAGGCAGACGACCCCGTACGATACGGTCCTGATTAGCAAAGTCGAAGGTCCGGGCAACCCCATCATCCAGCGGCTCAGCATCGCCGATTTCGACATCACCGCTATCCACACCACTCAACAGTGCATCGATTTCATCCTGGCTTAGAACTTCGTCAGACATGGTTATTGCATTACGAAACTGGTAAAATACAAGGCTTTAATCCCCGAACCCTGATCGCGTTGCTCGACAATGTGCTGCACGGCCGCCAAAGCTTCAGCACGCAGCTTCTCCTTGCCCGCACGGCTCAGCAGCACTTGTTCTTTTTGATCGCTGAACAACATCACCAGCGCATTGCGGATAACCGGCTGTTCATCTTTGGCCACTTCGATCGCCTTGGAGTCATAGGCCATCAACTGCACCCCGACCTGTAGAAATCGGGCTTGGCCGCTGCCCTCAAAATTGACTACAAACGGAGGATTCAGGGCGAGAAACTGGGGTGGCCCTTGGGGGGCCGCCTTGACCGCAGTACTGGACACCGGCTTCGAACTCCCGCTGCTGAACATGAAATAGCCGCCCGCCCCGATCGCCACGACCAGTACCACCGCCGCAGATAGGTAAATAAGCATCTTGCCGCCTTTCTTCTGCGGGTCGACGGCCACACCTTTTTCTTCGTCACCGCTGCCCATCACTCAACTCCCATCGCCCTGCGATTGCCGCAATGGAAAGCCATAAGCAAGCGCTGTGCCATACCTGTAAAGGACTGTAAAGAAAGGTTTTTACAAGTTATCCTAGTATGGGATCCTGGCGGCGAGTCGGTAATTTGACGGCCGACGATTCACGAATGTCCACTCCATGCTCATAGCCCCCTTCACTGGATTCCCACCTGCGCGGGAATGACAAGAAGGGAGTCGGGCAACACAAAAAGGCTTGTCATCCCGGGCGCAGACCCGGGGTCCACGGTCTGCTGCAGCGTCCGAGCAAGCCTCACCGTGATCCGGGCCGGGTGGGTCCACCTGTGCGGGAATGCCGAATGGGAGGGTAGCGGCATGCTTGTCCATTGCCGCGGTTCGCGGTGCGAGGCCAGGGCCAATCCCGTAGGGCGACCGGCATGGAAACCGGTCGGTTCGTTGCCAGGCAGGAGTCTATCTGGCCTGAGTGATCGTCACGAGGTGAGGTGGAAATCGAGAACAATTTTTTGAG
>CAJXGK010000176.1 GCA_913053815.1 uncultured Rhodanobacteraceae bacterium | reverse complement strand
GGTGCTGGGGGGGCTGAGCTTCAGTACTGAAGCCTTGGGGATCAAGCTCGACCGACTCAACCCACTCAGCGGGCTGGGGCGGATCTTTTCCAGTCGGGGCTTGGTGGAATTGCTCAAGGCGTTATTGAAGTTTGTGTTCGGGGGGGGGGTGACGGTATTGCTGGTGTGGCAGGCGGTACCTGTCCTACTGTCATTGGGATCGCAGCCGGGCGTTACCGGCCTGGGACAGGCTTGGGGCTTGATCCTCCATGCCAGCTTGGTGTTGTCCGGTACGCTGGTATTGCTGGGTGCCGCGGACGTGCCTTGGCAGTTTTATGAGTTTGCCAAGCGCATGCGCATGACCCGTGAAGAGCTGAAAGATGAATTCAAGGAAACCGAGGGCCGACCCGAGGTCAAGAGTCGGATCCGGCAGATTCAACAGCAGGCGGCGCGTAAAAGGATGATACAGGAGGTCCCTCGCGCCGATGTCGTGGTGACTAATCCAAGCCACTATGCGGTGGCTCTGAAATATGCGGAAGGGCGCATGTCCGCACCCCAGGTCGTCGCCAAGGGGACCGACCTGATGGCCATGCAGATGCGCACCATCGCCGAGGAAAATGGGGTTCCAATATTGGCAGCGCCGCCCTTAGCGCGGGCCTTGTATGCCTCCACACGGCTGGGTGATGAAGTGCCCGCAGCACTGTATATGGCGGTTGCGCAGGTGTTGACCTGGGTCTACCGACTGCGTACGGCGAGTGTTAACGGTGCGGAGCCACCGCCGCCACCGCAACCTGAGGTGGACCCTTCCCTTGACCCCAAAACTACGGAGTAATGGTGATGGCTGCAGCCGCTGAAAGCATGTTTGATAGCTTGCGGAGGCATGCCCGCC
Organism: uncultured Rhodanobacteraceae bacterium; assembly: GCA_913053815.1. GTDB lineage: Bacteria > Pseudomonadota > Gammaproteobacteria > Xanthomonadales > Rhodanobacteraceae > Metallibacterium. The sequence goes on along the minus strand of CAJXGK010000176.1, from coordinate 4,117 downwards.
GAGGTATCGGTGCGCCATTCGCGGTGCTGATGGTGCTGGCCATGATGATGGTGCCGTTGCCGCCGTTCGTGCTCGATTTGCTATTCAGTTTCAACATCGCCTTGTCACTAGTGGTATTGCTCGCGGTGGTGTACGTGTTACGGCCGCTGGATTTTGCCACTTTCCCTACCGTGATCCTAATGTCCACCCTGTTACGGTTGGCCTTGAATGTGGCTTCGACGCGGGTGGTGCTGATGCACGGTTTTGCCGGTCCTGGAGCAGCCGGTAAGGTCATCGAATCCTTTGGTGAGTTTGTCATCGGTGGCAATTACGCCGTTGGATTGGTGGTGTTCACCATTCTCACCATCATCAACTTCGTCGTCGTAACCAAGGGGGCGACCCGAGTTTCTGAGGTCACGGCACGCTTCACCCTCGATGCGATGCCCGGCAAGCAGATGGCGATCGATGCCGACTTAAATGCCGGGCTGGTTACTCAGGATCAGGCTCGCATCCGCCGCCAGGAAGTGCGCGAAGAAGCGGATTTTTACGGGGCCATGGATGGGGCGTCCAAATTTGTGCGTGGTGATGCGGTGGCGGCCATCCTGATTTTGTTCATCAATATTCTCGGCGGCTTTGCCGTGGGAGTGTTCCAACATGGACTGTCGGTTTCCGAAGCCGCCCATACCTATACCCTGCTGACCATTGGTGATGGCCTGGTAGCCCAGGTGCCTTCACTGATGCTGTCGGTAGCGACGGCCATGATTGTCACCCGGGTATCCCGCTCTGAGGATATGGGCACGCAACTCTTGGGACAGTTGTTCGGCAGCCCCCGAGCCCTGGCGGTAGCCGGTATTGTGCTGGGTTCAATGGGTCTGGTACCGGGGATGCCGAATGTGGCATTTCTGAGCCTGGCCGGTGGTTGTGGCCTGGGTGCTTGGTGGATCGCCAAAAATCACCGTGATCAGACACGGGTTGATGCGGAAGTTGAGACCGAGCAGGCGGTTCCACCGGAGGAAAACAGTGAGCTGGGCTGGGAGGATCTCAACCCGGTCGATGTGGTCGGGCTCGAGGTGGGCTATCGGTTGATTCCACTGGTAGATCGCAATCAGGGCGGTGAACTGATGGGGCGAATCAAGGGTGTGCGCAAGAAAATCTCCCAGGAGCTGGGCTTTCTGGTCCCCGCCGTACACATCCGCGACAATCTCGATCTATCGCCGAATGCTTACCGCATCAATGTACTTGGAGTGCCGGTAGGTCAATCCGAGATTCACACCGAACGCTCTCTGGCGATCAATCCGGGGCGTGTTTATGGCCCCTTGCAAGGCATCTCCACCCATGACCCGGCTTTTGGGCTGGAGGCGGTGTGGATCGATCCGGCTATGCGCGAACAAGCCCATACGCTCGGCTACACCGTCGTTGATCCCAGTACGGTGGTGGCCACCCATCTCTCGCACATCCTGCAGACCCATGCCCATGAACTGCTGGGTCACGAGGAAGTCCAGCAAATGCTGGACCGATTGGCACAAGCCGCACCGAAACTGGTGGAAGACCTAGTACCGAAACGTTTGCCGTTAGGTACCGTGGTCAAGGTTTTGCAGAATCTGCTTGCCGAGCAAGTACCGATTCGCAACATGCGCAGCATTGTCGAGTCTCTGGCGGAAGCGGCCGCACAGAGTCAGGATTCCGGCGTGCTGACAGCGGCCGTGCGGGTGGCGCTGGGGCGGCAGATCGTACAGGAAATTGCCGGTTTGGGCAGCGAATTGCCCGTCATTACTTTGGCTCCCGAGCTGGAACAGATCTTGCAACAGAGTTTGCAGGCGGGTGGACCGGCGGGTGCCGCCATCGAACCGGGCATGGCTGAGCGCTTGCAACAAGAAGTCACCGATGTTGCCGGGCGTCAGGAGATGTCGGGTGAGCCGTCGGTATTACTGGTGGCGCCGGCATTGCGGTCTTGGCTGTCTCGGTTTACTCGGTTCAGTGTGCCGGGCTTGCATGTACTGGCCTACAACGAGGTACCCGACAACCGGCGGATTCGTTTGGTGGCTTCCCTGGGAGGGACAATACGTGAGGCAGCGGCATGAAAATTAAACGATTCCAGGCGCAAGACATGCGCCAAACCATGCGCCAGGTGAGGGAAGAGCAGGGGGCCGACGCGGCGATCCTTTCGACCCGTCGTAGTGAGGGAGGCATACAAATCATTACTGCCGTCGATTACGACGAAGATTTGATTCGTGATGCAGCGGGTTTTTCCACCCCTTCTCCGGTCTTCGATGCGGGCAGTGAAGTGACTCGGCATATGCAGCAGTTTCCAGAGACCCTGGTCGATCTACTGCATGGGCGGAGCCTGAAAACGGCAACGCAGACGCCCCGATCCGGCCAGCGGCCGGCAGCGGCTCAGAATGTTAAACCCAAGCAGACGGCCACGAACGATGCGGGGTTGCAGAGCGAACTCCGTGAGTTGCGCCGTCTTCTGGAGACCCAGGTCGCCAGTCTGGCCTGGAACGAATTCGGGCGCCGTCAGCCCCAACATGCGCGTATTTTTATCGAACTGACCCGTATGGGTATCGAGAGCGATATTGCCCGCGACATGCTCAAGTCTCTACCCGAGCACATCAATGCGGAACAATCGCGCTATCTGCCACTGGGTCTGCTGGCCCGTAAATTGTGTATACGTGATAGTGACATTCTCGATCAGAGCGGAATCCGTGCTCTGGTTGGACCGACCGGAGTGGGTAAGACCACGACCGTGGCCAAACTGGCTGCCCGCTATGTTAAACGACATGGACCGGAGGGCGTGGCATTGATTGCGGCGGATCATTTTCGGGTGGGTGCTGATGAGCAGATTTACCGTTACGCACGCATGCTGGGCGTGCCGGTTTATGCGGCCACCACCGCTGCGGAACTGCAGGCGCTGATCGGCCGGCTTGCCGGTCATCGTCTGGTGCTGCTGGACACGCCGGGATTGGGCTATCGGGACGAGCAAATCAGCGAGTTGTTGCAGATTCTGGCCCATGTATCGGTTGAAGTCCGTATCAGCCTGGTGTTGGCCGCCAACATCCAGGTGGAGGCTCTGCAATATACAGTGAGTGCCTATGCCCAGCTGTCGCCGGATGGTTGCATTCTCACCAAGCTCGACGAAGCCTCGACGTTGGGTGGAGCCTTTTCGGTGCTGATACGGCATCACTTGGTGCTCGACTTCATTACTGCCGGTCAGCGCGTGCCTGAAGACCTCGAAATGGCCCAGGCCCACAAGCTGGTATGCCGCGCCGTGCGGCAACAGACCGGTTTGCCCCTCGATGCTGAGATGCTGGCCGAACGTTTCGGCGGCCTGGCCGCAACCGGAACTTGATAAGGATCCCCATGTTTGCCACGTCCAATCACCAAGCCCAGGGACTCGCCAAGCTTGTTGGTCAACGCGATACTCAAGTCATCGCGATTACGGGTGGCAAGGGGGGGGTAGGTAAAACCAGTATTGCGGTCAATCTGTCGATGGTTATGGCCATGAACGGGGGTGAGGTCGCCTTGCTGGATGCCGACCTCGGACTGGCCAATGTCGACGTGCATCTGGGATTGTGTCCACAGCGGCATCTCGGTCACCTGCTTGACGGTGAGTGTGATCTTGCCGGGCTCATGCTGGAGGCGGCCCATGGACTCAAGGTGATTCCGGCCAGCTCAGGACGGCGGCGCATGGCCCAGCTGGGCAGTGCCGAGCATGCCGCATTAATTCACGCTGTGGCCGAATACCCGGAACCCCTTGATACCTTGATTGTGGATACGGCAGCCGGCTTGTCGGACAGCGTCACCATGTTCTGCAGTGCCGCCGATGAGGTGGTGGTGGTGCTTACCGACGAGCCGGCTTCGCTGACCGATGCCTATGCCCTGATCAAGGTTCTGAGCCATGAATACAGTGTGAACCGGTTTCGTTTGCTGACCAATCTCACCACCAATGCCCGTCAGGGTAGGGAACTGTTTCTGAGACTGCGGCGGGTGACTGACCATTTTCTGGATGTGGTGCTGGACCACATGGGCAATGTCCCCGCAGATCCTTATCTGAAACGTGCGGTGCGGCGGCAAAGCGCCGTGGTCGATGTGTATCCGGGTAGTCGGGCTTCGGCGGCATTCAAGTTGTTGGCGGGGG
>CAJXGK010000175.1 GCA_913053815.1 uncultured Rhodanobacteraceae bacterium | reverse complement strand
ATGCAAGAATTCAGTGCTTTGCCCACCGACAGCGGCTCTGCCACGACTGCCAACTTCATCGCCCCTTTCACCCTGGACCCAGGCAACTCCAATGCCATGTTTGCCGGGGGGCAATCACTGTGGTACGGCACCAAGCTGCAATCAGGCAGTCCAAGCTGGAGCAGTATCAATGGCTCGACCCTGTCCACAACCAGCCTGATCAATGCGATTGGGGTTTCACCCAGTAATGACCATGCGGTCTGGATTGGACTCAACAATGGACAGATCTGGGCTAGTAGCAATGCCATGAGCACTCTCCCCACCTGGGCCCCGGTGGGTACGGGAACCCTACCTACCAAGTTTCCGACCAGTATCGACTTCCAACCCGGTAACCCCAAGGTGTCATGGCCATCACCTATGGAGCCCGATCCGTTGGCAACATTTGGATTAGCCGTGATGGCGGTCTTACCTGGACCGATGTCGGCCGGGGGCTGCCCCCGGTGCCGGTGGCAAGCGTAGCCATTGATCCGACCAGCGCCGGCACTCTCTATGCGGGTACCGAAGTCGGCCTGTTCGTAACCACCGACAACGGCAAGACCTGGAGTACTACTGATGCCGGTCCTGCTAATGTTACGGTCAACCAGATTACTTGGTTCAGTACCCAGCCCCGCGAGCTGCTTATCGCCACCAATGGCCGAGGGATATGGCATGGCTCCGTCGAAGCTGCCAATCCTACTCCGGCTATCAGTTCACTGACACCGGGAACGATCGCAGCAGGGGTCGCCACTTTTACTCTGACCGTGTCGGGTAGCGGCTTTGTAACCTCCAGTGTGGTGAACTGGAATGGAACCGCCCTGAATACGGCCTTCGGTTCCGCCACGCAACTTCAGGCACAAGTACCCGCCAGCATGTTGGTACAAGGAGCCACGGTACCGGTTACCGTCACCAGATCCATTAGCATGATCTCTCCGAATACAGCGATGACTGGATCCGCTGCAACCACCCTAGTCGTCAGTGGCTCGAATTTTGTACCGACCAGCATCGTACAGTGGAATGGGACGGGGCTGGCTACCACCTATGTATCGACCAGCACGCTGCACGCCCAAGTTCCAGCCAGTGATCTACTGCACGCAGGCAGCGCATTAGTTCTGGTGTCTAACCCCGCGCCCGGCGGCGGCCAATCTTCTGCTATGACCTTCAAGGTTCTCACCCCGCCTTCTTCTGGCGGCGGCGGAGCTCTCAGCTGGCCAGCCCTGCTGCTACTCGCCATCACCACTCTGTTCGGATCACGGCGCTTCAGGAAGATCACGCCAGCAAACAAGTCCGACAAGCTCCTGATATGTATTGACCACCCTTTACGGTACACGGGAGAACCGGCGTTATCTCAAACAATGCGGCATTCTGAGCAGACTCTACTTAGGAGCCTTGTCTGTAGGGGGGCCAGAGCGATAAGCAAACTGGCAGGGATGCTGCTTTAATTCGATGACACTTCTCGTTCCGCAAACGAAGTTTGCTTCGTTGCGACTGGATTCAGGGGTCAGTTGCGTGAGAGTAGAAGAAAGCATCGGCCCGGAATCTCTTCTGAGTCTTTCTTGATCGCAGAATACGGATTGAGTTTTTACAGAATTTGTGGCGACGACCTCTTTTATAGAAGTTGCCCCATGGAGTTATGGTGCTCAAGCACTGACGTCATTGATCTGGCGCCCGGCGGTCACAGGAACAGGGGGAATCCAGAATGACCAAACTGCCGGGCGCCAGAAACCATCAAGGTTAACAATTTACATCCTGTAACACCCATCTTTTGGACGCAGGCTGTCACCGCTGGACCTTGTGTGTCAAGTCGATCCGCCGGGTTGATTCACATTGGGTGCTTCTTGATACCCCCCGCGCATTGGCATGCCCGATGCTTCACTTCATCTGGGAACGTTCAAAATACGCGAGAAAGAGAATGAAAATTTTCAATGATGACTGGGCTCAAGTTAGTCAGCGCCATGATCTGATAATTGCAATAGGCACCTTGGAGATGGCTCTTGAGCAGGTCAGACTGCAACCCCGGGAAGATGAATGCGAACGCCTGATTCCACAAATTGAGGCACAGTTACAAAAGGTCTCTGACAAGCTAGAGCATCTTGCAACCTGATCGGCCATCTGTACCAAGTCAGCGCGAACTTGGAGCTTGATGCGGACCTCATAGCCACCTGGGTTGAGTTATGCCGTAAGGATACGTTTAAGAATGTCACGCAGGTTACGCGAGAGAGCGTTCTGTTGAGCGAGTTCTTGCAGTGCCATCTGGGCTTGAACGCAGCGCTGTGGTTCCAGGCGTTTCCAGTCGTTCATGGTGGTGGCCAGCCGGGCGGCAACCTGCGGGTTAAGCCCATCGAGTTCACCCAGGGTTTTGGCAAGAAGACGATATCCAGCACCATCGATACGGTGGAACCCAGCCCGGTTCTGGCGAACCCAGGTACCGAACAAGGCATGCACCCGATTGGGATTGCGCAAGGTGAAGGCGGGGTCTTCCCGGAGCCGCTGGATCACCTGCACCGAGGCATCTCCCGGGGTCAGGGCCTGGGCCGCAAACCATTTGTCGAGTACCAGTGGATAGTCCGCATGGCGGGTGCGGAAACTTGCCAAAGCGGCGGATGCCGTGTCAGCCCCAGTACGGATCAGACAGTGCAGTGTCGCCAGGCGGTCGCTCATGCCATGGGCGTGTTGGTACAGATTGGCGGCGCAGGCGATACCACGAGAACGATCCTTGAGGCATAACAATTCCAGAACCCGATGTTTGAGGCGCCGGTTAGCTTGGGCAGGGGCATCAATGGCGCCTTCCTCCAGAGTATCCAGGGCGGCATAGTGCTGCTCCAGAATCGGCGCACCCAGTTGTTGGGCGAGCTCGGTTTCGAGCTGTAGCCGGGCTTTATGGATGGCGCCGGGATCGACTTCGTCCAAACCCTCGGCCAATTCTACCTCGCTGGGTGGCTGCAACAATTCGGCCAGCAAGGCGGGATCATCAAACTGGCTATGAAATAGCGTAGCCAGACTTTCTTTCCAGGCCGTCAGGGCTAGTTTCTCACCGCCATGGGGATGGAGAATTTCCCGGAAAGCGGCTGTAGCAAGACTTTGTCCGGCTTCCCAGCGGTTGAAACCGTCCGGATCATGGCGTAGCAGCAAGGCCAGATCAGCGGCTTTGAATGCGCTCTCCACAATGACCGGGGCGGAAAGTCCTCGCAGCAGTGAAAGAACCGGCGCGGCGGAAATATCCTCGAATACGTATTCGGCGGAGCTGTCATGCAACTCTAGGACTCGCTCGGTACCTTGCGGCGTGGTTTCGTCCTGCAGGCGTAACGGTAGCAGCGTGCCATTTTGGTCGAACAGAGCCATCCGTACCGGAATCGGTAGTGAGGTCTTCGCAACTTGACCATTGGGCAGAGAATAAAACTGTTCAAGCTGTAGAACGTAGCGCTGGGTGTCGGCCTGGTAGTGGCCTTGAGTACGTAAATGGGGGGTGCCGGCGTGGTCATACCAAGCCAGGTAGTGACTCAAATCCAGATCATTGGCATCACCGAGGGCGGCCAGCAGATCCTCGACCGTAGCCGCCTGGCCATCATGGCGTGCGAAATACAGATCACTGCCGCGGCGCCAGCCCTCCGCACCGAGGCGGGCAGCCAGCATGCGAATCAGCTCGGCCCCCTTTTCATAGACGGTAGCCGTATAGAAATTGTTGATTTCGACATATTCAGCCGGGCGCACCGGATGGGCCAAGGGACCGGCATCTTCGGGAAACTGGGTGCGCCGCAGCATGGCCACATCTTCGATGCGTTTCAGCGAGGGCGAGTGCATGGCTGCCGAGAAACTTTGTTCGCGGAATACCGTAAAGCCCTCCTTCAGCGAAAGCTGAAACCAGTCACGGCAGGTGACCCGGTTACCGGACCAGTTGTGGAAGTATTCATGCCCGATTACCGCTTCTACGGAACGAAATTCTGCGTCGGTGGTCGTTTCGGTATCGGCCAACAGGTATTTGCTGTTGAAAATATTGAGACCCTTGTTTTCCATCGCCCCCATGTTGAAGTCGTGGGTAGCGACGACATGGAAGACGTCGAGATCGTAACAGCGCCCATAGGTTTCTTCGTCCCAGCGCATGGCGCGGCGCAGGGCTCCCAGCGCGTAACTGAGTTGCCCGATCGCGTCGCGCTCGGCCCAGAGCCGGAGTTGCACACTGTGCCCTTCGCCGGTGGTGTAGTGATCCTCCAGGCATTGCAGTTCGCCGGCGACCAGGGCAAACAGGTAGCTCGGGCGGGGGTGCGGATCGCTAAAACGTGCATAGTGACGGTGGTCAGCCAGGGGGCCGCTGCTTTGCGGATTGCCACCTGCCAACAGCACCGGGAAGCGCTGGATATCGGCGCGTAGTTCGACATCGTAGCGGGCTAGTACATCCGGGCGGTCGGAGAAGAAAGTGATATGCCGAAAGCCCTGGGCCTCGCACTGGGTCAGCAGAAAACCGCGTTCGGGACTGCCGGAGAGATACAAGCCTTCCAGAGTGGTGTTTTCGGCGGGCTGCAGGCGCACCCGGCTGCTCAGAATCTGGCCATCTGTGGCCCCGGGAATTTCTAGAATATGGCCGTCGTAACGGTAAGCGTTCGAGTCCAAAAGCTGATCATCGAGGCGCAATTCCAACAGTTGCAAATTTTCGCCATGCAGCTGCAAAATTGACTCGCCATCCCGACGCAGATGCAAATGCGCCTGAACTTCGGTGGACTCGATACCAAGATCAAATACGAGCTCTACGGTGTCGACTCGCCAGCTGGGAGGCTGATAGTCGGTAAGCCGGGTTGCAGGGAACTGTTCGGCGGGTACTGGGTGCTGAGACATCGCTAATACATTGACTTCGGGGGAGTCGTTTATGATAGCGTCAGCATGCGGTGCGTGTGTGAACTTCAGCGTGAAATCACTTTTCAGTTGAAGACCAGGAAACCCCTCAAAATCGTCACGAATGAATCGAGGGCAAAGAGTC
>CAJXGK010000174.1 GCA_913053815.1 uncultured Rhodanobacteraceae bacterium | reverse complement strand
TTTCACAGCTGAAAAATATGGGTATAGGCCTGCTGATCACCGACCATAATGTACGGGAAACGCTCGGCATCTGTGACCATGCCTACATCCTCAATGAGGGTTCGGTTCTGGCCAAGGGCTCACCCCAGCACATTCTTGCCGATGAAAAGGTTCGTTCCGTCTATTTGGGAAGTGAATTCCAGCTGTAAGAAACCGGCAATAGGCGGGCCGATTCAATCCTCAACTGGCGAGATCCCACCCGCACAGGCTAGGATGAAAGCAGGCCCCTTGATGTATGGATTATGAAACCCGGACTGCAGCTACACCTGAACCAACAGCTCGTCTTGACGCCACAGTTACAACAGGCCATCCGCTTGCTGCAACTGTCGCATATGGACCTGGAGGTTGAGTTGCGCCAGATCGCGGAGGCCAACCCCCTGATCGAGCTCGAAAGCGACCTCGATCAGGAAGATGCCAAGGTGGAAGACCCTCTCGAAACCGAAACAGAACCGGTCATAGAAATCGATGCGCTTGATGATCCCGGAGAACGGTTCGAGGAAGATCTAGATTTCAGTCGGGGGTCAGGATCGGGTTCCAGCCATCTGGATGAGGACAGCATGGAATCACAAGATGTGGCACCACAAGGCAGGTGGGAACATCTGCTCTGGCAGATCACCCTGCTGCGGCTGTCACCGCGCGACCGGCAAATTGCCGAAACCATCATCGATGCTCTGGATGAAGACGGTTATCTTCATGAAGGCATCGATACCATCCTGGCCACCCTGGCAGCACTTTCTCTCGATCCCGAAGAGATCGAGGCGGTTCGCCGTCGTCTGCAACAACTCGACCCCATTGGTATAGCCAGCCTGGATCTTTGTGACTGTCTGTGTGCCCAGTTGTCGGCCATGCCGGAGAACACGCCTCAGCGGGTGCTGGCACAACGCATCGTCACCACCAATATTGAGGCTTTGGCAAAGCGTGACTACACACGCCTGGCACGCCAGCTACGGGTCGATCGCGAAGCTATTGCCCTGGCCGCTGTGCTGATCCGGACGCTGGATCCCAAACCGGGCGAGAATCTGGCCGCCACGCCTACTGAGTACGTGCAACCGGATGCCTATGTGCGTCGTATCAAAGGTCGCTGGTGTGTGCGTCTGTCTTCTTCCAATCGTCCCCGAGTCGGCCTCAACCAGCATTACTGCTCACTGATCGCCAAAGCCAGTCGTGATGATGCAAGTTACCTGAAAGGCCAGTTGCAAGAGGCTCGATGGCTACTGAAAAGCCTGGATGCCCGTGCCAACACCCTACAACGTGTCGCCGAAACCATTGTCCGCCAACAAAGTGCCTTTCTGGACTTCGGGCCGGAAGCCATGCGCCCACTGGTGCTGCGTGAAGTCGCCGAAGAACTTGATATGCACGAATCGACCATATCCCGGGTCACCACCCGCAAGTATCTGCACACTCCTCGCGGAACCTTTGATTTCAAATACTTTTTCTCCAGCGGGGTAGCGACCGAGGACGGCGGGTCCGCCTCGGCCACCGCCGTGCAAGCATTGATCCGTAAACTGGTATCTGACGAGGATCCCTGCCAGCCCCTTTCCGATCAGGCCCTCGCCAGAGAACTGGGGCAGCTTGGTATTCGCGTGGCGCGACGCACCGTGGCTAAGTATCGGGAGGCGCTGCGCATCCTTTGTTCGAATGAACGACAACGAGCCCGTTGAAGCTCCAGGAGGTGTCCTCATATTTGCTATGGCATCCATCGATCCACATGGCTCTGCCCGCGAGTCCACCAGGAATCGCATCCTAACCCTCATGGCATGCAGGAGAAATACTTATGCAAATCCAGATCAGCGGTCATCAAATGGAAATTACCCCGGCCCTGCGCGATCACGTCAACACGCGCCTGGTCAAGCTGGACAAGTACTTCGACGGCGGTACTTCACTAAGCGTGGTGCTTTCGGTTAGAAAACTCCTCCACAAGGCCGAAGCCAACCTGGCCGTTGCCGGTAAAACCCTGCATGCTGAGGCGGTCGACAGTGATATGTATGTGTCGGTCGACCTGTTGCTTGACAAGCTCGTTGCCCAACTTCGCAAACACAAAGAACGTCTTACCAACTATCGCCGCGAGCAAGCCCGCGAAGCCCGCACTAGCTGAAAACCCGACGGGTTTAACCACCCTATAGAGAACATTGCGTCCGTCTCAACAGCGGCGGACGCGTTTTCTGGCCTGGGTTGCCTACGCAATCGCTCACCCAGGTGGCAACTACTGGCACAATGCCATGGTACCAGGATCTTCCGGAATCAAGATGGACCGCATCACTACCCGCCAACTTTTTGAAACGATCCAGGAGCGACTGGCCCTCCGCTGGCCTGCCGGTATCGCCGGCGAGTCCCGTACTCTGGCGGCATCAGGAGGGCCATCACGCCGCCCCTCAATGGTTGGCTATCTCAACACCATCTACCCCAATCGCATTCAAATCATCGGTTCTGAAGAACTGGCCTATCTGGATGGACTGGAAGCCCGACAGCGCTGGGAAACCATCCAGAAAATCCTTAGCTACGATCCGTTTGCCATCATCGTGACCCAAGGCCAGACCGTACCGGGCGACCTGTTGGAGGCGGCTGAAGAAACCTCCTCACCGGTATGGGTCAGCGCCCGTCGCGGACATGAAATCCTCACCTGGCTGCAGTACTACCTGACTCGTACCCTGGCCCGCCGAGTCACCCTCCATGGAGTGTTTCTCGAGGTGTACTCGATCGGCGTGCTGGTAACGGGAGCCCCTGCTACCGGCAAAAGTGAGCTGGCCCTGGACCTGGTCAACCGTGGCCACCGGCTGGTGGCTGATGATGCTCCCGAATTCACCCTGGTCGCCCCGGATATCGTGGACGGGACCTGTCCCGAGCTGTTACGCGACCTGCTTGAAGTGCGTGGCCTGGGAGTACTCAATATTCGCGAAATGTTTGACCATACGGCCGTAAAAGATTCCCAATACCTACACTTGATACTCGATTTGAAACCACTGGAGGCGATCTCCGATACGGATGGCCTGCTACGCCTGACCGGTATCACCGGTCATCGCAAGGTCCTAGACGTAGCCCTACCGGTCACCACCATTCCGGTCGCTCCAGGGCGCAATCTTGCAGTACTGGCTGAAGCGGCCGTGCGCAGTCACATATTAAAGAGCAAGGGCATTGATCCGGCTCAGAAATTCATCGATCAACAGGCCCATCAGCTGCAGAAACTACCCCCATGGTGAAGTCATGAAAGGTACCGAATCCACTCACCTGGTCGTGTTGTCAGGCCTGTCCGGCGGCGGCAAAACGATTGCCCTACGAACCTTTGAAGATCTGGGCTATTACTGCGTGGACAACCTCCCTGCAGAACTGATGCCGGCACTGGTCCAGACCCTCACTGCAAACCCGCAAGGCCCCCGGCGTATCGCCCTAGGCGTGGATATCCGCAATCGAGGTGGGGAAATGGAACGCATCCCCGGCATACTGGCTGCCCTGGCCGGTGCGGGGACCCCGGCTGAACTGATCTTCCTGGATGCCCATGACGAGGTGCTACTGAAACGCTATTCGGATACCCGGCGGCGCCATCCACTGTCCATTCTGGGTCTATCCCTATCCGGGGCCATCGCCCACGAACGTACCTTGCTCAAACCGCTCAGCAACATTGCCGATCGCCAGCTTGATACCAGCACGATGAACGTGCATCAGCTACGTGGGTGGATCGCTACCGAATATGGTCCCCATGGTGAAGGACTGACGCTGATGTTTGAATCATTTGCTTTCCGCAGGGGTCTACCCGCGGATGCCGACTTCATCTTCGACGCTCGGTGCCTGCCCAACCCGCACTGGGATCCCGCCTTGCGCCCCCTATCCGGCAAGGACCACGCGGTACGCACCTATCTACAGGCCCAACCCCTGGCAGGACGCTACCTAGATGATCTACGCAACCTTCTGGACACCTGGCTGCCACACTTTGCCCACGCAGATCGCAGTTATGTCACAGTGGGTATCGGTTGCACTGGCGGACGTCACCGTTCGGTCTATCTGGTCGAAAAACTTGCTGAACACTTTCGACCGTTGTATCCACAAGTACTCTGTTTTCACCGCGAACTGGAATGAGTCATGAGCGTCGGCGTGCTTCTGGTAACCCATGACAAGATCGGTACGGCCCTGCTGGAGGCAGCCCGGCATGTACTGACCCAATTGCCGCTGCATGTCGAATCCGTCGAGATTGGCGCCAACACCAACCCCGAAGCCGCCTTGCTTAATACGGCCAATCTTGGCCGCCAGCTTGAACAAAGCGATGGCGTTCTGGTTCTAACCGACCTGTTCGGAGCCACCCCCTGTAACGTGGCACTGCGCCTACATAAGGCGGGGTTAAACACCCGCTGTGTGTCCGGACTGAACCTACCGATGTTACTACGGGTCCTCAACTACGCTGAGCAGCCCCTACCAGAACTGGCGGAAATCGCCGTCCGTGGCGGACGCGACGGAGTGCGGGGTGACCTATGACTCCCCCTGGCCTACCCGCCCAATCACGTGCAACCCGACGCCGATACCCAACCGCCTATCCCCGCAAGGAGGCATCATGCACGACCACAGACCGACATTCCCATCCCTCTTTCATTCCAGTCAAACTTGGCTCCACCCGGAAATAATATGCCAAAACAGGATATTACCGTCAGTAACCGCCTTGGCCTACATGCCCGCGCCGCTGCCAAACTGGTCCAACGGGTACAGGGATTTGATGCTGAAGTCTGGCTTGGCGCCAAAGGCCGTGAAGTCAATGCCAAAAGCATCATGGGCGTGATGATGCTAGCGGCAAGTCTCGGCAGCTCCCTGACGGTACGTACCGAAGGGCAGCAAGCTGAAGCGGCCCTGGCCGCAGTGATCGATCTATTCCAAAACAAGTTCGACGAGACCGAATAAGACCTAAGGAGCCTGTCGGGCTTGGAGGGTCGTAGCGAAGCAGATGGAAAATCGAGGGTAGTTTTTTGATCTTTTGATGCGAATAGTGGTTCTATTTA
>CAJXGK010000173.1 GCA_913053815.1 uncultured Rhodanobacteraceae bacterium | reverse complement strand
GCGTTGTGTAACATACTGACAGCCTGGTCGATGAGCAACGCTGAATCAGCATTCTTCTCACCCAGCAGGCAAGCGCCGATACTGATGGAAATGGCCAGTGAGTGATTGCCAAGGTCGAACACCTCGCTGCAGATGTTTTTAAGAAGCGACTCAGCGAACACCTCGGTGGCCTCGTAGGGCCGTCCTCGCAGCAGCAAGCCGAAGCTTCGATCGCTAAGCCGAGCCGCCGTATCGGCAGGACTAATTGCCTTGCGCAGCCGGTCAGCAATAACGCGCATCAGGATATCCAGGCGACTGATACCGATCCGTTCAAGCACACTGTTGAAATGATCCGGTTCGATCAGCAGGATAGCCTGGTCACTTCGCCCCGTAGCCGTTTCATCGATAGCTTTGCCAAGGCCATCCATAAAGTATCGTTGTCCGGATCGCCATCTAGGTAATGTTTGAGGAAGTTCAAAGCCGCCGCAAACGTTCCTCCATCAGCCTGTTTCAATTGCAGTTCGATATGTGCAGGGGGCGGCTCACCGCGCGACAATCGTTTGAGTAGACTGCGGAATTCCTCGGTATCGGAATCAACGGTCAAATCCAGCAGGGTCATGCCCTCAATTTCTTCAAAGGACTCGAAACCGAGTATATCCAGATAAGCCTGGTTGGCACGGACATGCATCCCTTCGTGAACATAGGCGATGGGATCGTGCGAAGAGTCCAGCAGCTCGTCACAGCGCCGCTCCGATTCACGCAGAGCCATCTCGAGCTGGCGAACCTGTCTTCGGGTCTGCAAAGCGTCAATCGCTCCCTCGACCACGGCACGTAGCTGTTTGGCATGGGTGGGCAGGCCGACAGACCGAGCTCCGGCCGAGAACACGTAGGCGAAACCCTCCGCATCGATTTCGTCAATCAGAACGATCAGGGCGATATCGCGGGCACTTATGTTGATCAGTTGGACCACAGCTTGCAATGACAGGTCACGACAAGCCGGGTTGGCGAAAACCAAGTCCGGGTTGAGACTATCTAGGGCGGTGACAAACTCGGCTTCGTTGGCAGCGCGGGTAGGACGCACCGCAAAGCCGGCATTGCGCAGTAAGCTGGTTACCCGCTCAGCTTTTCCCAGAGAGTCCTCGACAAAGAGGATCTTGATAACCGTCTCGTGAATCATTCCGTTTCAGCAGATGGGGTTGGAGTGATAAATGATTGGTTAAAGTATGGACCAAATAATGGTTTTAGGGTACCTGGAAAAACGGCCAAGAGCAGTTCGAGTGCAAGGCGCCAATAGGAATATATCCAATATCTATCATATAGATAGATGTTAATGATTGAGGGTACGATGCAGTCATCGAGCCGGGCGGTAAGTTTATAGGGGCTCCCTTTAATCTCAACCACCCTGTTGTCCACCCGACACCGGCAATTTCGCATCGGCACCGGGGACCTCACGAACCAATCGCGGCAGCAGATAGCCCGGCAGTCGGGCTCGCATGCCGGCATGCAGGGTCGTGGCACGTTCATCAGTGACCAGAAAATGCATGGCAGCTCGAACCGGGTCCATTTGATGCAGGTAATAAGGCAGCACGCCACTATCAAACAGGCGCACACTGAGTGCGCTCAATACGTCGACATCATCGTTGATGCCCTTCATCAGCACCGACTGGTTGAGTAAATGCACCCCCACGGAGCGCAAGGCCGCGCAGGCCTCGGTAACGCTGTCATCGATCTCATTGGCGTGATTGCAGTGCAGAACCATCACCGTCGGCCAGGGGAGGGCGTGCAACCAGTCCAGCAGCTTGATGTCAATCCGTTGCGGTAACACCACGGGCAGACGGGTGTGAATCCGTAAGCGGCGGATATGGGAAATCTGAGCCAGCTCACTAGTCAGTTCCATGAGCTTCGCTGTAGACAATGCCAGCGGGTCACCTCCGGATAAAATAATTTCGTCCACATCGGGATGGCAGCGCATCCATTGCACCGCTTGCTGCCAGTGATGTGCCGCCGCGATTTCTTCTGCATAAGGGAAATGTCGGCGGAAACAGTAGCGGCAATGGATGGCGCAGGCACCACTGGCAATAAGCAAAGCCCGGCCATGATATTTCTGAATTAGGCCGTTGCCCACCCGTGCAGCATGGTCGCCCACCGCATCGTCAAGGCCTTGGTCGGTATCGAGCTCGGCCGGTTGTGGGAGAACTTGCAGTAACAGTGGATCCTCAGGGTCGCCATAGCGCATGCGTTGTACGAAGCCGCGCGGGACCCGGCTCGGGAAGCCGGCGTCTGCGGTGGGGAGTTGCGCAATCATCCGTTCCAGACCCAGCATGGTTAGGAGTTCACCCGCGTTGGTGACCGCTTCGTGCCATAAAGTCTGCCAGCGTGGCTGCGCGGGAGTCGGGCTTACCGCTATCATTGAATACCTATTGCTCGGGACATCCGGGTACGAACTGCACATTCTAGCCGCCGAAGCCGGCGTTTTTTTTATATGGGAGCTATTTGTATGGCTAATTATGGGTTGAACGATGTCAGAAACGGCCTCAAAATCCTCATGGATGGTGAGCCGTACAGTATTGTCGATGCGGATTTCATCAAACCGGGTAAAGGCCAAGCCTTTACCCGCATTCGTATCCGCAATCTGAAGAACGGTCGCGTTATCGAGAAGACCCTAAAAGCCAATGAATCGGTCGAAGGGGCCGATGTATTGGAAACGGATATGCAATTTTTGTATGGCGATGGTGAATTCTGGTATTTCATGGAGCCGACCAGTTTTGAGCAATACCAGGCGGACAAGAATGCCCTGGGTGGTACTGCTAAATGGTTGAAAGGTGGGGAAATGTGTGTGGTTACATTGTGGAATGGGGTGCCTTTGTCAGTCGTTCCCCCTAATTTTGTTGAATTGCAGATTGTCGAGACCGATCCCGGCGTGCGTGGTGATACCTCCGGGGGGGGCGGTAAGCCGGCCAAGTTAGAGACGGGTGCGGTAGTGCGGGTACCTTTGTTTGTTGGCCAGGACGAGGTGATCAAGGTGGATACCCGTATCGGTGAATACGTTGGGCGGGCGAAGTAAACGGCACTTAACAACCGGTGGTCGGGTTACGGATGAAGCGGCGCACTATGGTTCGTCGCAAATTCATAATAATGTTGACTTGCCGTTGTCCGTCCTCGTTACAATTTCCCTTTAGTCCGATAGGTTACGGGCGCCATAGCGGAACAGTCTGTGCAGACCATTGATAAACTGATTGAGGCTCGTTGGGTGATTCCGGTCGAGCCGCATGCGTGCGTGCTGGAAAACTATGCGGTAGCCATCCATGCTGGAAGTGTTGTGGACCTACTTCCCCAGGATCAAGCGCATACGCGCTACGCGCCACGGGAAGCCGTGACGCTCGGTGAGCATGTATTGATTCCGGGTTTGATCAATGCCCATACCCACAACCCGATGACCCTGCTGCGTGGCCTTGCCGATGATCTACCCCTGAAGATCTGGCTGGAGCAGCACATTTGGCCGATTGAGGCGCGGGTGATTGGTGCCGACTTCGTACGTGACGGAATTGAATTGGCTATTGCCGAAATGCTCCGTGGGGGCACGACGTGCGCCAATGAAAATTATTTCTTTCCGGATGTGGCCGCTGCCACCTATGCCGCCCATGGGTTTCGTGCGGTAGTTGGCTTGCCGATAGTGGAATTTGCCAGTTCATGGGCACACAGCATTGATGAATATTTTGCTCGCGCCGGCGAGGTTGCCGACAGCCTGCGTGGGCACGAACTATTGCAGGCTGCGTTAGCACCGCATGCCCCCTATACCGTGGCGGATGCTAGTTTCGAGCGAATCCGCGTGCTGGCTGATCAGCTTGATCTGCCGGTGCATCTGCATCTGCATGAGACGGTCCAGGGCATTGAGGACTCTCGTCGTGAGTATGGTTTGCGTCCGATCCAGCGGCTGCAGAGATTGGGATTGATTAACGACCGTTTAATCGCCGTACACATGACTCAGCTCACTGAGGCGGAAATTGAGCTTTGTGCAAAAGAGGGAGTTTCGGTCGTGCATTGCCCGGAATCCAATCTCAAGCTCGCCTCGGGTTTTTGCCCCGCTGAGGCGCTGCGTCAAGCTGGCGTTAATCTGGCCATCGGTACGGATGGTTGTGCTTCAAATAATGATCTGGACATGCTTGGCGAAATGCGTACCGCAGCCCTATTGGCGAAAGGGGTATCGGGCAAGGCGAATGCTTTCGATGCGGCTTATGCCTTGCGTGCCGCCACCCTGAATGGGGCGCGAGCCATAGGTCTGGGGGACAAGATCGGCTCCATTGAGCCGGGCAAGCGTGCTGATTTGGTAGCTTTGCGTATGGACGTGGTTGAAACACAGCCTTTATATAATGTGATTTCCCAACTGGTTTATGCATGTCCACGCAGCCAGGTCAGTCACGTGTGGATTGACGGCCGCAGGCAATTGCGCGACGGTGAACTTGTTAACATGGATAGGGATGCGATCTTAACCAAGACGCGGCGCTGGCAGGCGCGCATCGCCGCCATGGAGATCAAAGCCGGTTTCCGCCGAGAAGGTGACGAGACATGAACACAGTGAATTCGAATGTAGATACCAACGAGTTGGAAAGGTTCGGGAAATTGGCGGCAAGATGGTGGGGTGAGACGGGAGGTGACGGGCGATGCGTTGAAGCGCATCGGCCGCCGTCGAACGCCACGGCAGGGATGCCGGGGCCGGTGCCACGCACCATGGATGGTACGAAGCGCGGAGGAACCTTGACATGAATGTAGCGAATCCGAATGTGGATGCGAATGAACTGGAAAAGTTTGGGAAATTGGCGGCAAGATGGTGGGGTGAGACGGGAGGTGACGGGCGATGCGTTGAAGCGCATCGGCCGCCGTCGAACGCCACGGCAGGGATGCCGGGGCCGGTGCCACGCACCATGGATGGTACGAAGCGCGGAGGAACCTTGACATGAATGTAGCGAATCCGAATGTGGATGCGAATGAACTGGAAAAGTTTGGGAAATTGGCGGCAAGATGGTGGGGTGAGACGGGAGGTGACGGGCGATGCGTTG
>CAJXGK010000172.1 GCA_913053815.1 uncultured Rhodanobacteraceae bacterium | reverse complement strand
TTTGCCTCGTGACCAAGACGACGGTTAAATTTCATCCTGCCAACGCCAGACAAATCATAACGATCGGCATTGAAGAATAAATTAAAAAACAGATTCTGCGCGGCATCTTTGGTGGGCGGTTCGCCCGGCCGCATCATCCGATAGATTTCGACAAGCGCATCAAGTTGTGTTTGGGTTGGGTCGGCGCGCATCGTCAATGAAATGAACGGACCGCGGTCGAGATCATTCACGAATAGAGTCGGTACTTGATCGACCCCGGCCTCACGAAAAGCCTGTAGATGCTCAATCGTCAATTCATCATTAGCGGAAGCCAGCAACTCACCGGTCTCGGTATTGATGACATCGGTAGCCAGACTCCGGCCAATAAGGTATTCGTCGGGAACTTCCAAACGTTCCAGACCAACCTTAGCCAGTTGCCGTACATGACGCTGGGTGATGCGCTTCTCCGCGGCAACCAACACCTCATCATTGACCACAATATCAAAGTTGAGGGTCTCACCTCGCAAACGTTCGGGAACCAGATCCAGCTGAGCGCCTTCCTCTTTATTGAGATGAAAGACGTTATGCTCAAAAAACATCTCCAGCATGTCTTCATTGCTATAACCCAAAGCCCGCAGCAACACCGTAATCGGCAATTTTCGACGCCGATCGATACGGCAATACAGGAGATCCTTGGGGTCAAACTCGAAATCCAGCCACGACCCACGATAGGGGATAATCCGCGCCGAGTAGAGCAATTTACCCGAACTGTGGGTCTTACCCCGATCGTGGTCGAAAAACACCCCGGGAGAGCGATGCAACTGGGAGACAATGACCCGTTCCGTACCATTGATAATAAAGGTACCGGTCGCGGTCATCAGTGGCAGCTCACCCATGTAGACATCTTGTTCCTTGATGAGCTTGACCACTTTTTTTGAAGCCGGGCTGTCTTTATCATAGATCACCAGCCTGACTTTCACCCGCAAAGGTGCCGCAAAGGTCATCCCCCGGCGGCTGCATTCATATTCATCGAAGGCCGGCACACCAAGCCGGTAATCAACGTATTTGAGCTCAGCATTACCGGAATAACTTGAAATGGGAAATACGGATCGCAGCGCGGCGTGAAGACCTTTCTCCACTCGCTTTGCGGGTGGCCGGTCAGCCTGCAGAAACTTCCGATACGATTCGGTCTGCGTCAGTAGGAGGTTGGGTACATCCAATACCGTAGGACGCTTACCAAAATCCTTACGAATGCGTTTTTTCTCGGTATACGAGTAGGAGATCATCGTGGTTTCACCCTAGGCCCAGCAGCGGATTTAATAGTGAATAGTCCATTGCAGCTCCAAGAAAATTGACGACACACGGCAATGGGACATTCACGGCTACAGAACTTCTTTTCTTCAACGGTGAAAGGCCGGGGACGATGGCCCCCAGCCTGGGTTCACCTAGGCAAGCCGACAAAGCAAGGTACTGCTTAGGTCAGCTCGACGGTTGCACCAGCAGCTTCGAGAGTTTTCTTGATCTTCTCGGCTTCATCCTTGGCAATGTCTTCCTTGATTTCTTTCGGCGCAGACTCGACCACTTCCTTGGCTTCTTTCAAGCCAAGACCCGTAAGCGCTCGAACCGCCTTGATGACTTCGACTTTCTTCGCCCCATATGATTTGAGAACAACTGTAAATTCGGTTTTTTCCTCGGCGGCGGCGGGACCGGCGTCCGGGGCGGCGGCCATGGCGACCGGGGCCGCCGCAGACACGCCGAATTTATCTTCCATGGCCTTCACCAGTTCCATCACTTCCATGAGGGATTTGCCAGCGATGGCTTCTATAATTTCTTCGTTGCTGAGAGACATGATTCAGAACTCCTAGAAAAACGGTTTGGGTTGTGTACTCGAACCGAACTGGTAAGCCAATCAGGCCGCCTGTTTTTGCCGACCCACCGCATGGGTGACCCGGGCAAGCTGCAATACCGGTTCCGCCAACAGACGGGCCAGCATGGTGGCAGGCTGAGACAGTACGTTGAGCAGCATAGACAAGGCCTGCTCCTGGGTCGGCAGCGCCGCCAACACTTCCACATGGGAAGCTGGATACGCTTTGCCACCGACCACGACCAGACGCGGCTTGAAATGGGTATTCGCCTTGGCAAATTCCTTGACCAGTCGTCCGGCGGCACCGGGCTCTTCGAGTGAGAAGGCATACATGAGGGGGCCTGAAAACTGGCTTTCCGCACACGCATAATCCGTACCCACTACAGCACGTCGAATCAGGGTGTTCTTGGCAACCTTCAGGAACACGCCATTGTGCCGAGCCTGCTTGCGCAACTCGGTGAGTTGCTCAACAGTCAGACCGATGTACTCGACGGCGACCAACGAATGGGCCTTGGCGGCCACGTTCGCCAGATCGGCAACAAGCTCTTTCTTTTGTGTAAGATTGAGCGGCATTGCTATCTCCGATCCGGGGCGGTGCGAATCCTGCGCACTCCACCCTTGCGATGACGGTGTCGTTCCATCGACTCCGTTGACGCCGAATGGCGTCGTACTGGTGGCCGTCCAGGAATCCTGATACGGGCAACACCATCTACGCAGGCCGGGCATGACCCAATTACACCGTTAAGCCCATCATCTTTTACGAGAAAACGGACTCGCAGATACCTGCGGTCTTAGACGGCTTCACCGACTGTATGACAGCCGGATCACCCTCAAAACGACCCCCCCACCCAGCAAGTGGGAAGATCCGATTTACTTGCCGATAGCCAACGTCGATGAGTCCACAATCACACCAAGACCCATGGTGCTGGATATCGAGATTTTCTGTAGATACTGACCTTTGGCGGATGCCGGCTTGAGCTTCATCAGCTCAGAAACCAACATGTTGATATTGTCCTTGAGGGCAGCAACTTCGAAGTTTACCTTACCAACCGTGCAGTGAATGATGCCTCCCTTATCATTCCGGAACTTCACCTGCCCCGCTTTGGCATTCTTCACCGCCGTGACCACATCAACCGAGACTGAACCGTCTTTGGGATTCGGCATCAATCCGCGAGGCCCCAGCAATTGACCGAGCTTACCCACCACGCGCATGGCATCCGGCGAAGCGATAACCCGGCCAAAATTGAGATCACCGGCCCGCAGCTGCTCTGCCAGATCTTCCATACCTACGGCATCGGCACCGGCCGCCTTGGCAGCCTCCGCTTTTTCACCCGGAGGGCAAAAGACGGCCACCCGAATGGTCTTACCGGTACCATGGGGCAGCAGCGATGAGCCGCGCACGCCTTGATCCGATTTCTTCGCATCAATACCCAACCTAACCGAAACATCAACCGACTCTACAAATTTCGCTTTGGCATTGTCCTTGACAATCTGTAAGGCCTGCTCGATCGCATACGACTTGCCGGGTTCGACCGCGTCTTGCATTAACTTGTACCGCTTGCTGAGATGCGCCATGAATCAGTCCTCCTCCGTACGCACGCCCATACTGCGAGCACTGCCCGCAATGGTGCGTACCGCCGCATTCATGTCCGCCGCGGTTAAATCAGCCAACTTAGTGCTAGCGATCTCTTCAAGCTGTTGACGAGTCAGCACTTTACCCACCTTATCGGCATTGGGCCGCTTGGATCCCGCACTGATCCCCGCAGCCTTTTTGATCAAAATACTGGCCGGGGGAGTCTTGGTGATGAATGTGAAGCTGCGATCGGAATAGGCCGTAATGACTACGGGGATAGGAATGCCCGGCTCCATTTTCTGGGTAGCGGCATTGAACGCCTTACAAAATTCCATGATATTCAGGCCGCGCTGACCCAGCGCAGGCCCAACGGGCGGCGACGGATTGGCCTGCCCCGCTTTGACCTGCAATTTGATGTACCCCGTAACTTTTTTTGCCATAATATTCTCCGGGTATTAACGCCTGTAACAGCTCCCCATCGGACCGGAGCGGACATACACCCCGACTTGACTCAATGTCTCATCCTTGTACGGATACCCCGAACTCCTGCATCAGGGAATCGGCCATTATACACTAAATAAAATATTTAGGCTTTCATTACCTGACTAAATTCCAACTCAACCGGAGTCGAACGCCCAAAAATCAGCACGGCAACCCGTAACCGACTCTTATCGTAGTTGACCTCCTCGACCACCCCGTTGAAGTCTTTGAAGGGTCCCTCGGCCACCCGAACCATCTCACCAGCTTCGAACAGCACCTTGGGACGAGGCTTTTCAATGCCGTCCTGGACACGCTGTAGTATAGCTTCAGCCTCCTGGTCCTTGATCGGTAGGGGGCGAACCGAAGTACCACCGATAAAACCGAGTACTTTCGGCGTCTCTTTAACAAGGTGCCAACACTCATCGTCAATCTTGATCGTCTTACTCTCCTCAGAAACCTCGATCTGCACCAGCACGTAACCGGGGAAGAATTTACGCTCACTCCGCCGCTTCTGCCCCCCTCGCATCTCGAGCACTTCTTCGGTTGGCACTAGAACGTCTCCGAACTTCTCCTCCATGCCGGCTCGATGGATGCGCTCATGCAGAGATTTTTTGACCGCATTTTCGTAGCCTGAATAGGCATGGACAACATACCAGCGCTTACTCATGCCCTACTCCTCATTAGCTGACTTTCAGTAACCAGTCAAGAATGATCTTCTTCAGTATGAAATCGATCAACCCCAGCAAGGCGGCGATAATTACCACGGCAATCGCGACAACAATCGTAGTGCGTAATACGGTATCGCGCCCCGGCCACACGACTTTGCGCATTTCGAACTGCGACTCGTGCACATAGGACCGCACCATGCGACCGAACTCGGTAAATGCCGCAATGCCGGCAGCAATCAGAATGGCCGCCAGTACGCCCATGATGCGTAAAGACTGCGCCACCTGCATGAAATAATAATACCCGCCTATCCCTGCCAACAGCACCAACGCAGCCAAGACAAGCTTGCCCGTGTCGAAGGTGCTTTTACCGCCTGAATTTCGTTCTGCTTTCGTGCTCATGCGCCCCATTACCCAGTCCGCACTGGCAAGTCCGATCCATGCTGGCACGCCAGGAGGGAATCGAACCCCCAACCTGCGGTTTTGGAGACCGCTGCTCTGCCAA
>CAJXGK010000171.1 GCA_913053815.1 uncultured Rhodanobacteraceae bacterium | reverse complement strand
CGCCCTGTATCAACTCTTGTTCGATCAGATGCGCGGTGGTTTGTGTCTTGAAAGCCGCTATCTCGATTCTGTTGAACAAGACAAGGCCCGCAACACGGCGTATAGCTATCTCCATGAGCGCTGGGCCTTTGCTGCGGATGAAAACCTTGAAACGGCCAAGTACCTGATCCTCGGAAAACGACCGGAATACCGCGGTAAACCACGCCCCGACGTGGTGAGTGGTGGTCCGCGGTCTCGCTTGCTCAAGCAGATCAAAATGGCTGAATGTTGGAAACGCACATCTTTCACCGATCAGGTCCACGTCTGGAAGGAGCAAGAGTGGCTCGAACTGATCGAGTGCATGCTGCAGGCTGCTGCCCACTATGGCTACGTACAGAAACAGACTATCGACAACACGCTGGTTGGATGGCGACTCAGTGCGGCAGCCATGGACTGGACCTTGCTGGACGACAAGCACGATAAGGAAGACCTACGGGCCAATGCATTCTTCCGCCAGCTCTACCTGAGCATGACGGAATTGCTCCGTTTGCCCTCACATCCGTTGTTCGATTTCGAGGCCCAGGAACATACTGCCCAGGTCGATTCCAGTCGGCGAGAATTACTGGAGCAGCGCTTTCGTTTTACCGAGAAAGACCGCCAGGATTGGGCCGCCAATCCCGTGCACGACGGCCCGCTCGAACGCTTGCCGGTGATGTTCTGCTCGCCCACTATGGAGCTGGGCGTTGATATTTCCACACTCAATACGGTCTATCTGCGCAATGTACCGCCGACACCGGCCAACTATGCCCAGCGCAGTGGACGTGCTGGCCGCTCCGGTCAACAGGCTCTGGTAATCACCTATTGCGCGGCGCGGAGCCCCCATGACCAGTGGTTCTTTCACCATGCCAATGACATGGTACATGGCGTGGTCAAGGCGCCGTCGCTGGATCTGGCCAATCGCGATCTGGTGGAAAGCCACCTGCACGCAGTCTGGCTGGCCTGCGTGCAGATGGGACTGGACAACAGCATCGCGCCATTACTGGATCTTGAACAACCGGGCAAACCGCTCAAGCCGACACTGCAACAGAGCTTCGCGGACCCTGATGTGCTGCAACGTGCCCGCTATAGCGCGCAGGCTGTGGTGAATCAACTTACTGGGGAACTCGAGGAAAGTGGCTGGTTTTCACCTGACTATGTGGCTGAAGTGATCAATCGGTCACCACAAGCTTTTTCTGCGGCACTTGAGCGGTGGCGCGTACTGTTCGACGCTACCCGCAAGCAGATGGATATGGCTGATCAGATCGTCAAGAGTCATACCGCCTCGCACAATGAACGTCACAACGCCAGCCATCGCTATGCCGATGCCGCGCGTCAATATGACGTGCTGCTCAAAACGGGCAATACCCAAAACACCGATTTTTATACCTACCGCTACCTGGCCAGTCAGGGATTTCTACCTGGTTACAACTTTCCACGCTTGCCCTTGATGGCCTGGATACCGGCCCGTGGTACCCGCAATGCGGGTGGCAAGGATGATGAGGGCAGCATGGTTAGCCGCCCGCGTTTTCTCGCGCTTTCTGAGTTTGGCCCGCGTAGTCTGATCTACCATCAGGGGCAGATGTATCGCGTTATTCGCGCCAAATTGAACGTGGGCTACGCCGACCATGTATCCAGCAGCAGTCAGCTTGCCACGATTGCCTCACGCATTTGCAGCCAGTGTGGTTACGGCCATCTGGGCGAACCGGGCGCGGGCGACCCGCTGGTGGATCGTTGCGAGCACTGCGATGCCCTGCTAACCGATGGCGATTGGGTCAAGGAGCTATACCGCATCGAGACCGTCGAAACCATACCCGTAGAACGAATCTCCATCAACGACGAGGACCGGCAGCGCCAGGGCTTCGAACTCCAGACCACCTATCGATTTCTACCCGGTCCCGATGGCATCGTGCAAAAAAGCCAGGCCGAAGTACGCCAAGACGACGAGCTGCTGGCAAATTTGCTGTACACGCCGGCGGCACGCCTGTGGCGGATCAACCGGGGCTGGCGTCGGCGCAAGGACAAGAACCAGCTCGGCTTCTACATCAATCCGATCACCGGAGCCTGGAGCAAGAAGGACGATCCCACCGCCGACGAAGGGCCAGCCATGGCCGATGAGTCCCTGCTCGACAAGGTGCCCAAGCAGCGCATCGTCCCGTTTGTGGAAGACCACCGCAATCTGCTGATCCTCACACCGGCACAGCCACTCTCGCTGGAGGCCATGGCAACGCTGCAGGCGGCCCTCAAGCGCGGCATCGAGATGAGCTTCCAGATTGAGGAATCCGAATTGGTCGCCGAGCCGCTGCCGACGATCGACGATCGCAAGGCCCTGCTGTTCTATGAGGCGGCCGAAGGCGGTGCCGGGGTACTCACCCGCCTGGCCTCAGATCCGCGCAGTCTCGCCCAGGTGGCCGATGCCGCATTGCGCCTGATGCATCACGATGCCCCGCAAGGCGCCTGGTCCATGGCTACACTGGCCGAACTGGAGCACCAGCACGATGGCCTGTCCATCTGCGAGGCGGGTTGCTACCAATGTTTGCTGTCCTACTTCAACCAGCCCGATCATGATCACATCAATCGCCGTAACACGGATACGCTAAACCTGCTGGTGGCATTGGCCAATGCCGAGGTCGTGCTGGCCACCTCACGGATCGCAGCGGAACCGCCGGGTGAGAGCGAGTCCAGCGATGAAAATAGCGCGTTGCGCGATTGGCTCAAGGCCGTGAGTCAGGCGGGCTTGCGTCATCCGGATGCCACCCGGGTGGCCGTCCATCAGGGTGCCGCCATAGCGGCAGCACAGTACCAGGCCTCGCGCACGCTGGTGTTTCTGGAAGCCTTGGCCGAGGACGTTCGCACCGCGCTTGTCGACAAGGGTTGGTGCGTCCTGGACTGTTCGGATCCCACCCGCTGGGCGGCGCAATTCACGGCTCACCCTGACGTATTCGGCACAGGCAAATAGATATCATGAATGCCCCAGCCCTCGATTTCATGCCCGGCAACCTGGTGCGTGCACGCAACCGCGAATGGGTGGTGCAAACCGACTCGCAATCCGATTGGCTGCGCCTGCGGCCGCTGGGTGGTGCCGACGAGGACATCATCGCGCTCATCCCCGAGCTGGAACTGCAGCCGGTGGAGCCGGCCACCTTTCCTTGGCCCGATCCAAACCAACCCGGCAATCATTCCGCCGCGCTACTGTTACGCGATGCCCTGCGCCTGAAGCTACGTGCTGGTGGGGGTCCGTTTCGCTCGTTCGGCAACATTGCCGTCGAGCCACGCGCCTATCAACTGGTGCCGCTGCTGATGGCGCTACGCCTGGCCACGGTGCGCCTGCTCATTGCTGATGACGTGGGCATCGGCAAGACCATTGAGGCCGGGCTGATCGCCCGCGAGTTACTCGACCGGGGCGAAATCGGTCGAATCGCCGTGCTCTGTCCGCCGCATCTGGTCGAACAGTGGCAAAGCGAGCTGGAGCAGCGCTTTCACCTTCACGCGATCGCGCTCACATCCGCCAGTGCCGGGCGCATCGAACGCACTCTGCCGCATGGCGTCAGCCTGTTTGACCATTACCGATTTGTGGTGGTCAGCCTCGATTACATCAAAAGCGAGCGTCATCGCGAGTACTTTCTCAGTGTTGCGCCCGAGTGCATCATTGTGGACGAGGCGCATACCTGCGCCACTGGTGGGCGCAGCAAACAGTTGCGCTTTGAGTTGTTGCAGCGACTCGCCGCCGATGAAGAACGTCATCTGATCCTGGTCACCGCCACCCCCCATCCCGGTAACGAAAGCGCCTTCTACAATTTACTCTCGTTGCTGAAACCCGCCTTTAGCGACCTTCAGGGGCGCACGGCAGCCAGCGATCCGCTGCGTCAGGATCTGGCGCGTCACTTCGTGCAGCGGCGGCGCAAGGATATCGAGGCATGGCAGGTCGAGTCCGGTGGGGTTCGCGCCTTTCCAAAGCGCATGACGACCGAAGTCACCTATCAACTCACGGGTGCCTGGGGCGAATTTTTCGATGCCGTGCAGGCCTACTGCCGCGAACTTGCTGAGACGCTCGAACACAGCGAAACTGGTGCCTCGCGGTTGATCTGGTACGCCACCCTCGCGTTGCTGCGCTGTGTGGCCTCATCACCGGCGGCAGCCGTCAAGGCGCTCACCACCCGATTGGAAGGGGCTTGGTCCAATGAGGATTGCCTCAGCGACGAGCGTCTCTATGACGGAGATGCCGACGATTTGTCCGGCAGCGATCTCGAACCCCCGGGCCAGTTGCAGGACACCTCGCATTTGCAAACTCTGATCGCCGAAGCCCGACGGCTCTCCGGCAAGGCGGGCGATCCCAAGCTCGCCACTCTCATCGGCCATCTCGAAGGTCTGCTGCAGGGGGGCTACCAGGTGGTCGTGTTCTGTCGGTATGTGGCCACCGCCCACTATGTTGCCGAGCATCTGCGCCAACACTTCCCCCAGGTCACTGTGGATTCGGTGACCGGTGAGTACACCCCGGAAGAACGCCGTGAGCGGGTCGAGGCCATGGAGAAAGCCAGGCAGCGCATTCTCGTCGCCACCGATTGTTTGTCCGAGGGCATCAACCTGCAGCATTTGTTTACGGCCGTGGTGCACTATGACCTAGCCTGGAACCCCACGCGCCACGAACAGCGCGAAGGCCGTGTCGATCGATTTGGCCAACCGGCCGACGAAGTGCGTTGCACCATGCTCTACGGACAGAACAACCCGGTCGATGGCTTTGTGCTCAACGTCATTCTGCGCAAGGGCGAAGCCATCCAGAAAGAACTGGGCGTGCTGGTGCCGATGCCCGCGGACGAACAGCGCATCAATCAGGCCCTGGTCAAGGCGGCCCTGATGAAGCGCACCGATCGCCAGCCGTACACGGTCGATATGTTTGCCGAGGCTGAAGCCTTGCTGCAACCGCTGCAGGCCGAATGGACCGATGCGATGGAGAAAGCCAAGGCCAATCGCACCGTTTTTGCCCAGCGTCGCATCCGTCCCGATGAAGTAATGCCGGAATGGCACAAGCAGCAGCAGGCGCTGGGCAGTGCGGATGACGTCCG
>CAJXGK010000170.1 GCA_913053815.1 uncultured Rhodanobacteraceae bacterium | reverse complement strand
AATGGACCGATTTTCCGCCGCCGTAGTAGATTCTTCCCAAGTCCGACAAGCTCCTAGTTTCGTGATTTCATAGCGACGGGGCTCGCCGGCGAATATGCGCCAGAACCCGCTCGCAACATTCGATGTCTTCTGCAACCAGACCGGTGAGGAGTTCCTCGCGGACCCTGGCCGCTGTCTGCATGATCTGCTGCGACAAATTCCTTGCCTGTTTGGTGAGGCACAGCGTATTGCTGCGCCGGTCACCCTGAGTGCAGTTTCGTTGCACCCAGCCCTGCTGAACCAGCCGTTCGACCTGCCGGCTCAGGCTGGCTGGACGAATACCAATACGCGTTGCCAGCTCCACCTGTTTCAAACCTTGGGGCCGTTTGGACAAGTGCAGGAGAATCAGCCAGCGAGCCTGACTCAGACCCAGTGATTGCAGTCGCTGATCCAATAATCCACGCCAGACCCGGCCGGTTTCAGCCAGTTCCGCACCCAGATGTTCGCCCGGTAAGGGGCGATTACCCGGGGATCTATTTATGGGCATTTTGATAAACTTGTGGCGTGGCCCGATGGCTGCGTGGCGTCCTCACTCCTCACCTGTCTACATGATATGTTGCAGAGATTCGCTCCGGGGCGTCCAACACTTGAACCACTCGCTATGATTTTTCATAGGCATTCCTATGTTGAGGCTATTATATGCATCCAAACTGTTTGCTTCCTAACAATATAGCATGATTGGGTCGCTTCACCGACCTCGATGTAACACATATTTATTCTGTGGCGGGGCCTGACCCGGCAAGCGCGCCAAAAGTAGCTGAAAAATACCGACGTACTGCGGCAAGCCTGCCAATGACCTGAGCGGACAGCAGAGTATTAAAAGTACCTGCCGAACGCTCACTCGATACCTACGCCTTCTTCCCGCACCTTCATCACCAACCAGTCGAGCACAAGGTCGGAGCACGCCTGTTGATCCTCACCATCTGTGGTATGCACGCAGCGATGCCATTGACTCACTTCTGCGGTGTCCTTAAGGCCACGGCCTCTCAGAAAAACGGTAATCGGGCAATCGGCGTAGGTATTAAGGATGGTTGCATGCGTATGCTGCCATGCCCAATGTCGGCTCAGGGCACCGGCAAAGGTAGTGATCTGCTCAAAGTGAACCGGCAACGTAAACCTCGCGGCCCAGTCTGGAAAATCCTCCACCGGCATGGGCCGACCAATACCGTAACCTTGTCCCAAGGGAGCCCCAAGCTGCTGTACTACTTCGATCAACGCCGGGGTTTCTAATCCTTCGACGACCAAATTACGCTTGAGGTCCCGAGTGAGGTTGATCAGTGCCCGTAACAGTGCCAGGGTAGGTAGTGGGTCTTCCGGTAGTTGGCGCACCAGGTTCTGGCCGGACAAGCCCCCTTTGTCAGTTGCTCTTCGAGACGCGGGACCAGATCCGACTCAAGTAGGCAAGAGGGTGGCAAATTGATGCCAATGGACCAGTCCAATCCCTGATCCCGCCAGTTCTGAATGTAGTGAATGGCCTGCGCCAGCGTTAGCCAGAACAATCGATAGAGTTCATTGGTCCCCAGCAGCGGCAGGAACTGCCCAGGGAGGATGAGTGAGCGGCCGTCCAGCGCCAGCCGCGCCAAGCCCTCAGCCTTGATCACCCGGCCGTCCTCCAGATCGACGACGGGCTGCAAGTATAGGCGCAGACCGTCAGTGAAAAGACGCTCTCGCCATATTGCAGCCTGATTAGCAGGAATCACGGGAGTATTACTTCCCTGTCGCCGCCACAGAATTTCAAAGCGGTTTTGCAGATTTTCAGCCCAGCGCCGCGGCTCGCTGCCGCTGAACTGATGGCGATAGGCACCATAGAGCGCCAGCACGGCGACGGCATGACCCTGCCCATCACGAATGGGAATGGCCAAAGCCGCGTGGCTGTTGTTTTGTTCGGTATCCGCTCGCCAGGGTGCGCGATCCGCCTCAGCCAAATAGTCGGCCACGTCATGGATGATCAGATCCCGCCAGGCCCGTGCAACAATCTCCTGATCGAGAGTATGGTGAGGATCCGTCATGATTCGGTAATTCGGTCGGCTTATCACCTCCGCGGCGATGGCCCCACGAGAGCCCGCTGCCGCCTCAACAATGAAGCACCCTTGCGTATCGGGGCGCAGCAACATAGCAATCTGCACGCCGGGCAAGCTCCCCAAGCGATCGAGCTCAGCCTGAACAAGCCCATGCCAGTTGTGCCAATCTTTGGGCAAGGGCTCGATGAGCGCCGCGTAGTAAACGTCACGTACCGTTGCCATGGACTCAATCTGGTTTTGCAGATCAACATTGATGCGCGTGGCGAGGATCTGCAACAGCCGGTAGCGGTCTTGAGCACGCAAGGGGGAGCGATTCAAGTGTTCGTCCAGCAGCCGACGGTAGAACTCGAAGGCGCTCGCCAACAGGGCGCTATCCAACCCCACCAAGGCATGAACGCGACCGATCTCGTGTGATCGCTCGCCCAAGGCCTCGCGTGTGGTCTGCGCTGCGGCGATAAATCGAAAATGTTCGGTCTGACTGGATTTCAAGCGGATGAAGACGTCTTCATTAAGGTTGGCGAGAAGCTCGCTGGCCCTGGGATTGGTTTGGAGATGATCGTAAAAGGCGTCAACAATGGTCTCGGTCAGGCGATTAAGGAGGATCACGTGGTTGGTTAGTAACGCCTGGGCGTCGAGGCCGAAGGGGTTAATTTCCGCCTGCGGTCCCTCCTCGGGTGCGGCGGTGCCGGCCAGCCACCACCAGTGCGCGCGATCGACCTTATGCTGCTTGGCCTGATACATTGCAGCATCGGTCTGGCGCAGCAGGGCATCAAGCGTGTCATCCTGATCAGCGATAGCCAGCCCCATGGTCATATCGATCATGGTCCGGTGCCCCTCACCCAGATCAAAGGGGGTCTCAACCACTTGGTACAAACGCTCAAGTAAGCTACACAATTCGGCCAAGTAGTGTTGGGGGTCGAGACCCTCGAAGATCACCACGAACTCGTCACCACCCAAGCGGGCAATAAAGTCCGTCTCACGCAGGTTTTTGTGCAAACGCCTAGCTAGTTGCTTGAGTAATTCATCTCCGGCTTGGTGTCCCCAACGGTCATTGATCGGCTTGAAGTCATCGAGATCAATGAAGCCCACGGCATAGCGACTATGATGACGTCGAGTACGAGCGGCGGCAGCAGGTAGGTATTGTTCCAAGGTGTGCCGATTGGGTAACCCGGTAAGAAAATCGTAGAAGGCGAGCTGCTGGATGCGTGCCTCGGTCTGCTTACGCTCGGTGATATCGAGCAGCGCCACAACGGCGCCGAGTGAGCGCCCATCGCTGGCGTGCAACTGAGCGCCATTACACAAAATAGAACGAGGGAACTGCCCCTTGCGGGTGATCGTTATTTCCACATCGCGAACTGTTTCGCCATGCAGCGCTCGATACAGCGGGATGCGTTCAGTAGTCAACGGGGTGATCGCATCCGCCTCGTACAGATTGTAGTACACGGCCCACTGGTCCGGCGGCAAGGCCGGCAAATCGGCGTTATGCCAGACCTTGGCAACCTCGTTGGCCATGGTAAGCTGGCCTTCGCTATCACAAGCCACCACCCCCACTGGCAACGTTTCCAACAAGCGCTGGGTCATTTCGCGCTCGGCTTGTAACGCTTGCTCATGGCGCTTACGCTCGGTGATATCCTCGATCAGTGACACCAAATAGGCTAAACTGCCGTCGTCGTTACGCACCGCACACGGCGCAACGCGGACGTAAAGAAGGCTACCGTCCTTGCGAACAAGCCGTTTTTCCAGGGTGTATTCGTCAGCGTCCCCGGTCACCAAGCTGTTGAACGCGGCTTCGCTTTTTGTAAGGTCATCAGGATACTGTATATCTGCCCAAGATCGGGCGGCCAGCTCCTCTTGCGTGTAACCGAGCATCCTGCAGAACGAGTCGTTCGTCTCCAGCCAGCTGTGATCCGGGCACAATGCGGCCATACCCACCATGGAATGCTCGAAATAGGCGCGAAAATGGCGCTCACTGGCGCGTAGTGCCTCAATCGCAACCTGACGCTGGCGTTCACGGTCAAAATTGTCGAGTGCGAAGCTGACATCTCGCGTCATTTCTTCGAACAGGGCAACCGTCTCGGCATCAAAGAAATCCTCAGCGTTGTGATAAACGGACAATTGGGCAAAGGGCTGAGCATTGCGAAGGATGGGAAAAGCCCCGCTACTGCCCCATCCAAAACCCTCACCCTGCTCGTGCCAGGGGGTGGTCAGCGGATTTTGCGCGAAGTGATTAATAATGACCGAACGGCCCTCGCGGTAGGCCGTCGCTGCCGGCCCGCGACCCTCCGGGAGCGATGCGCGGGTGGAGACCACAATATTGTCAGTATATTCCGTCCCCGTACCATAGGCCTGCACCACAACGAGGCGCTCAATCTCGGAGTCACCTACACCGATCCAGGCCATACTTACGCCACCGAAATCCACCGCGACACGGCATACAAGAGGAAATAACTCGGCCTCATCGCTCATCCGCACGATGGCTTGGTTGATCTCACTGAGTGCTTTGTAAAGCTGGGTAAGACGCAAGAATCGCGCCGCAGAGAAAGCTCCCTCGGGAGGATTGCAAGATCCTTCGGTCATACCAGAACCCCCAGACACATAGCAGTATTCCGTTCTATTGAATGCCTTACTCAGATTCACCGATATAGAAAGAAAGCAATAGCACCAGCGGATTCGAAGTCAGATCTGGGTATGCCCCCCCCATCAGCACGAGTTAATATTAGTCTCATCCATACCGATAAACCACAACCCCCCTGTCATCGGGAGAGGAAGGTTATCACGGACTTTCCCTCCCGCACCACCAGGCATACAAGTCTGTATCATGGTGATTCGGTAAAGTTAAATGTTTCAACATGATGCTGATCTTGACCGACCCGGTACCGCGAAAGACTTATTGTTGAGCGCAATTTCGCTCTTTTTTGATGATCTTGCCTAGGACTACCGATCTCGTCACCACGACTGCCTACTGGATCCCGGGTCTAAGCCCGGGATGACGAAAACAAGAGGTGCCCGGGATGACGTAAATGGTGCCC